>DATCXE010000062.1:0-5529 GCA_036565985.1 Bradyrhizobium sp. | reverse complement strand
CGGCGGCGAGCCGCTGGTGCGGCGCGGTATCATGACGCTGTTTTCTTCGCTGTCGCGCCATCTGTCCACCGGCGCGCTCAAGGAACTGACGCTGACGACCAACGCCTCGCAGCTCGCGAAATACGCCTCCGAGCTTAGGGCCTGCGGCGTCGAACGCATCAACGTCTCGCTCGACACGCTTGACCCCGACAAATTCCGCGCCATCACGCGCTGGGGCGAGATTGACAAGGTGCTGGCCGGCATCGATGCCGCGCTGGCGGCGGGGCTCAAGGTCAAGATCAACGCGGTCGCGCTCAAGGGCGTGAACGAGGATGAACTCGCCGATTTGCTGGCCTGGTCGCACGGGCGCGGCATGGACCTGACGGTAATCGAGGTGATGCCGCTGGGCGATGTCGAGGCGGCGCGGATCGACCAGTATCTGCCGCTGTCGCTGGTCCGGGCGCGGCTGGCCGAACGCTATTCGCTCGACGACATCGATTATCGCACCGGCGGCCCGGCGCGTTATGTGCGCGTGAAGGAAACCGGCGGCCGTCTCGGCTTCATCACGCCGATGACCCATAATTTCTGCGAGTCGTGCAACCGGGTGCGCATCACCTGCACCGGCACCCTCTATATGTGCCTGGGCCAGGAGGACGCCGCCGACCTGCGTGCGCCGCTGCGCGCCTCGGAAAGCAACGACCTGATTTACGCCGCCATCGACGAGGCGATCACGCGCAAGCCCAAGGGGCACGATTTCATCATTGACCGGCGCCACCAGCGTCCGGCGGTCGCGCGCCACATGAGCACGACCGGCGGCTGACCCGCCGATTCTAGCCCCGATTGCCCGGACGTCCGCCGGCCGGTCTAGTAGCCGCAATCGCAAGGGTCTTTGCCGTGCGGTGCCCATGCTCGGGGCCGCACAACCGGTGTAATGGCCAAATTACCCATTGACGCGTGCTGGCGGCATCGGATTAAGGTGACCGGCCTCGCCTCGCGGCGAGGCCGTGGGGAAATAAACAAGAATAAAATTGCCCTCCGGTGCCATTCCACCGGCGCAGGGCAATGGGAGGTTATGACGTGAGCGCACTCGACGCTTTGCTCAAGGCGTTGCTTCCGGCAACGCGGGTCGTCGACGCGACCAACACCTGGATCGGACGCCGCCTGTCATGGCTGGTTCTCGCGGCCGTGGTGGTGTCGGCGCTCAACGCGTCCGTGCGCAAGATCTTCGATACCTCGTCGAACTCCTGGCTTGAGCTGCAATGGGTGCTGTTCAGCATCGTATTCCTGTTGTGCTCGCCGTGGACGCTGCTCGCTAATGAGCACATCCGCATCGACATCGTGAATAATTTGTTCCCGAAGTGGCTTCGCAACACCATCGAATTGATTGGCCATGCGTTTTTCCTGCTGCCGCTCACGATCATCCTGGTCATCACCGGTTATCCGTTCTTCATCAATTCCGCGTCGATCAATGAGCAATCCTGGAACACCGGCGGACTTCCGCAATGGCCGGCCAAGTCGCTCATCGTGATTGCCTTTGCGTTGCTGTTCTTGCAGGGGCTTTCGGAGATCGTGAAGCGCATTGCGGTCATGCGTGGGCTCATTCCGGATCCACATGCAAGGCAAGTCCACGCGCTTGAGGCCGAGGTCGAGCACCTTGTCGAAGCGATTGAAAAGCGCTGAGCGACAGAAACCGATCTCGGGGGCCTAAATGGAAGCATTCTTCATCGCAAACACGGCGCCGATCATGTTCGTGGCGCTGGTGTGTTTCCTGCTGCTCGGCTATCCGGCGGCGTTCTCGCTCGGCGCGGTCGGGCTGCTGTTCGGATTGATCGGTATCGAGGTCGGGCAGTTCGCGCCCGACTTCCTGCAAGCCCTGCCCGACCGCATCTACGGCGTGATGAGCAACGACACGCTCCTCGCGATCCCGTTTTTTACGTTCATGGGGCTGGTGCTCGAGCGCTCCGGCATGGCGGAGGATTTGCTCGACACCATCGGACAATTGTTCGGAACAGTGCGCGGCGGCCTCGCCTACGCGGTGGTGTTCGTTGGCGCGCTGCTCGCCGCCACCACCGGCGTCGTCGCAGCTTCCGTGATTTCCATGGGCCTGATCTCGCTGCCGATCATGTTGCGCTACGGCTACGATCGGCGGGTCGCCTCCGGCATCATCGCCGCTTCCGGCACGCTGGCGCAGATCATTCCGCCCTCGCTGGTGCTCATTGTGATGGCCGACCAGCTCGGCCGCTCGGTCGGCGACATGTATGAGGGCGCCTTCATCCCTGGCCTCGCACTTGCTGGCCTTTATGCCTTGTATGTGCTGCTGATCACACTGCTGTTTCCGAAGGCGACGCCCGGCCTGCCGAAGGAAGCAATCGGCTTCCGCGAAGATAATGGCGACCGCGGCCTTACCTCGCTCGGCTTGCTGGCGGTCGCAAGCGCCGTTTTCGCCTGGTTCGCCATGCGGAGCTCGCAGTCACACGGCGCCGATTATGTGGTGCTGAGCCTATTCTTCGGCATCATCTTTGCCTTCGTCGTGGCGGTGATCAACTGGATCATCGACCGGCTGACCGGCTTCCGCTTCCTGTCGCGCATCGCGCAGCAGACCACCTTCGTGATGGTGCCGCCACTGTTCCTGATCTTCCTGGTGCTGGGCACGATCTTCATCGGCGTCGCCACGCCGACCGAAGGCGGCGCCATGGGCGCCAGCGGCGCACTCATTCTTGGCGCCATGAAGCGCCGGCTGAGTTGGGATCTGGTCCGCCAGGCCGCCGAATCGACCGCCAAGCTGTCGGCCTTCGTGGTGTTTATCCTGATCGGCGCGCGCGTGTTCTCGCTCACCTTCTACGGCGTCAGCGGCCATATCTGGGTGGAGCACCTTCTGACCTCGCTGCCCGGTGGGCAAATTGGCTTCCTGATCTTCGTCAATGCCTTCGTGTTCTTCCTCGCCTTCTTCCTGGATTTCTTCGAGCTCGCCTTCATCGTCATTCCACTGCTCGGACCCGCAGCCGAGCATCTCGGCATCGACCTGATCTGGTTCGGCGTCATCCTCGGCGTGAACATGCAGACTTCGTTCCTGCATCCGCCCTTCGGGTTTGCATTGTTCTACTTGCGCTCGGTGGCGCCGCGCGATGCCTTCATCGACCGCGTTACCGGCAAGCGCACCGAAGGCGTCACCACCGGGCAGATTTACTGGGGCGCCATACCGTTCGTGGTGATCCAGGTGATCATGGTGCTGCTGGTGATCTTCTTCCCGGCCATGGTGATGCACTACAAGGACATCGGGACCAAGATCGACATCGACAAGGTAAAGATCGATATCCCGCAAATCGAAATGCCGCCGCTTAACTTCGACCAGCCGCTCCAAATTCGATAAAAGGGCTCAATAAAAAACGGGGCCGGCCTCTTCGGCCGGCCCCGTCGCACACATTCAATGAATCCTCAGCCTTTCCTGCGGTTGCGGATCATGAAGCTGTCATAGGTGTATTCCGCCACCTGCCACCACAGGTACTCGTTGTTGCGGAAGTCCTCGAGGTTGGCGAGAATCTTTTTGTAGTCGGCGTTTTTGGCCGCGGTCTCCGCGTTCACTTGATTGGACGCCTTCAGGCACGCTTCCATGATCTCATGCGAGAACGGCCGCAGTTGCGTGCCGTTCGCCACGAGCCGCTTCAGCGCCACCGGATTGCGGGCGTCGTAGCGTGCACTCATCTCCACGTTGGCGTAGGCCGCCGCCGCTTGCAGGACCGCCTGATAGTGCTTCGGCAGGCTGTTGTGCTTTGCGGAGTTGGTCAGGAAGTGCAAAGTCGGCCCGCCTTCCCACCAACCGGGATAGTAGTAATATTTGGCGACCTTGTAGAAGCCGAGCTTCTCGTCGTCATAAGGGCCGACCCATTCGCAAGCGTCCAGCGTGCCCTTCTCCAGCGCCGGATAGATGTCGCCACCGGCGATCTGCTGCGGCACCAGGCCGAGCTTTTGCATGGTCTTGCCGGCCCAGCCACCGATACGCATCTTCAGGCCATTGAAGTCGGCGACGGACTTGATCTCCTTGCGATACCAGCCGCCCATCTGGCAGCAGGTATTGCCGCCGACCATGGCGACGAGATTGTGCTTGCCGGCGAACTCGTTCATCAGCTTGAGCCCGTCGCCGTCGTAGAACCAGGCGTTCATCTGGCGGGTGTTGAGGCTGAACGGAATGGCGCAGAACAGCGCCCAGGTCGGGTCCTTGCCGAAATAATAGTAGGTGGCGGTGTGCGCCATCTCGACGGTGCCGTTCGACGCTGCATCGAGCACTTGCAGGCCGGGCACGATCTCACCGGCTGCGAAGGTTTGGATCTGGAATTTGTTGTCAGTTGCCTCCGCGACGTATTTGGCGAAAGTCTCGACACCGCCGTAGAGCGTATCGAGCGACTTCGGCCAACTCGCCGCAAGGCGCCACCTGAGTTCCGGCGTTGATTGGGCAATGGCCGGTGCGGCAACCGCGGTGGCGGCTGCGCCGATACCGGCGGTCTTTATAAATTCACGACGCTTCATCCTTCATTCCTCCCTAGTCATTGGCTTGGGGACCCTCTTGCATCCGCCGGTGGCGACGCACCGACGACAATGGAGAATGACGCGGCCCGCCCACAGACGCCAGTCCGCATCGTTTGTACTAAAGTTGCAAAGGGGGTGCCAGAGCCGTCAACGTCAGCGGGCTGGAAACTGACGTCCCCGAAATGCATCGGGGCCGGCTTTGTGGCCGGCCCGTCGCTCGCATCCGATAAGATCGCACGTCGCTGGGACTAGGCCTCGATCACAATCTTCGGCGCCTGCCGGCTGGCACCCGGGCCGCTGACAAGCTGGTCGCGCACGCGGGTTGCGATCTCTCGATAGATCTTGGCGTGCTCGCCGTCCGGCTCGGTCGCAACCACCGGCAGGCCGGAATCCGATTTCTCACGGATGGTCATGTGCAGCGGCACTTCGCCGAGGAAAGGCACGCCCAGCCGCTCGGCTTCCTTGTGTGCGCCGCCATGGCTGAAAATATCCGACCGCTCGCCGCAGCTTGGGCACAGGAAGTAACTCATGTTCTCCACCAGGCCGAGTACCGGCACGTTCACGCGCTTGAACATCGCGATGCCACGGCGCGCATCGATCAAGGCGAGGTCCTGGGGCGTGGAGACGATCACAGCGCCCTTAAGCGGCACCTGCTGGGCCATCGTGAGCTGCGCATCGCCCGTGCCGGGCGGCATATCGACCACCATGACGTCGAGCTTGCCCCATTCCACCTCGCGCAACATCTGCGTGATCGCCGACATCACCATGGGGCCGCGCCAAATCATCGGCGTTTCTTCATCGATCAGGAAGCCGATCGACATCACGCTCATGCCGTAGCGGCTGATCGGCCTGAGCCTTGTGCCGCCGATGGTTTGCGGCTTCTCCTTGATGGCGAGCAGCTTCGGCAAGGAGGGGCCGTAGATGTCGGCGTCGAGCATGCCGACCTTCAGGCCGAGATCACGCAGGCCGAGCGCAAGGTTGACGGCGGTCGTCGATTTGCCGACGCCGCCTTTTCCGGAGGCGACC
>DATCXE010000014.1:0-3516 GCA_036565985.1 Bradyrhizobium sp. | reverse complement strand
TTCGGGAGAATAAAACCAATGGCCCTGCTGCAAGTCCTGCGTCCGACGCTGCCCATTCTGATCGGCGCCTCGCTGATGCTCACCCTGAGCATGGGCCTGCGACAGAGTTTCGGCATCTTCATGCAGCCGCTGACGCACGACATCGGAATTTCGGTGTCGCAGTTTACGTTGGCGCTCGCCGTGCAAAACCTTGCCTGGGGATTCCTGCAGCCGCTCGCCGGCGCCCTGACGGTGCGCTACGGCTTCCGCCCGATCATGATCGCGGGCTCGGTGATGTACATCGTGGGCCTGGTGTTGATGGCGACCGCGCACGGAATGATCCCGATCCTGATCGGCGCGGGCGTGCTGATCGGCGCCTCGCTGGCCTGCACGGCCAATGCGATTGCGATGTCGGTGTCGGCGCGCGCGGTACCGGCCACCGTACGCAGCACCGTGATGGGCATGGTCTCGGCGGCGGGCTCGCTCGGCGCACTGCTGTCGGCGCCGATCGGGCAGCTGCTGAACGAAGGTTTTGGCTGGCGCGTCGGCGTCGCCGGCTTCGTGATCCTGTCGCTCTTCATGCTGCCGGCGGCCTGGTACGCGGGCAGGGCGGACAAGATTCCGCTGCCGCCCAAGGGTTCCGACGACATCGGCGACACTTCTGCTGCAGCGGCCACAAAGATCGCTTTCGGCAACGCATCGTTCGTGGTGATGACCTGCGCCTATTTCGTCTGCGGCATGCAGCTCGTGTTCCTGACCACGCATCTGCCGTCCTATCTCCTGATCTGCGGCCTCGATCCGATGCTCAGTGCGCAGACGCTCGGCATGATCGGCGGCTTCAACGTGCTGGGCAGCCTGTTCTTCGGCTGGGCCGGCCAGCGCTGGAACAAGCTGGCGCTGCTCGGGATGATCTACATCCTGCGCTCGATCGCGCTCGCCTGGTACTTCATGCTGCCGGCGACGCCGGCAACGACGCTGTTGTTCGGGGCGATCATGGGCTTCCTCTGGATGGGCGTCGGTCCGCTGGTTGCCGGCGCGGTCGTCGAGATGTTCGGCATGAAATGGCAGGCGATGATCCAGGGCCTTGCCTTTATGAGCCACCAGATCGGCTCGTTCCTCGGGGCGTATGGCGGCGGGCTGATCTACGACCAGCTCGGCTCCTACACCATGGCGTGGCGGATCGGTGTAGCGCTGGGTCTCGCCGGCGGTATCATCCAGGTCGCATTCGCGCTGATCCGGCCGAGTGAGCCGCCCCGGCAAATGCAGACGGCGTAGGTACTTATCACATCAACAGCTGTCATCACCCGCGAAGGCGGGTGATCCAGTATTCCAGAGACGGCATTAGCCTTATCGAGAGGCTGCGGCGTACTGGGTCGCCCGGTCAAGCCGGGCGATGACAGTTTTTGTGTGTAGGCCATGCGGGGCGCAATTAAAAACGGGGCCCGAATGGGCCCCGTCAAAATCCGCCAGCGATGCGCCTGCGAATTACTTGATCTTCGATTCCTTGAACTCGACGTGCTTGCGCGCGACCGGGTCGTACTTCTTCTTGACCAGCTTGTCGGTCATGGTGCGCGAGTTCTTCTTGGCGACGTAGTAGAAGCCGGTATCCGCCGTGGAAACGAGCTTGACCTTGATGGTGACCGCTTTGGCCATGTTCAGAACCTCAAATAGGGGGATATCAGGCGCCGGCCAAATCGGCCTGCATTTGCCGCGCAACCTAGCCTCGATCCGCCCAAAGTCAAGGTTTTCGGGGCCAAAACCGGTCCAATTCGCGGTGATTAACCCTCAAAGAACCGGTTTTTCGGCCTCGGCAGCCCCAAATTCTCCCGCAGCGTCCGGCCCTCGTACTCTTTCCGGAAAATCCCGCGCTTCTGCAGTTCCGGAACGACCTTGTCGACGAAATCGTCCAGTCCTGCGGGCAGGAACGGGAACATGATGTTGAAGCCGTCGCTGCCGCGGCTCATCAGCCAGTCCTCCATCTGGTCGGCGATGGTTTTGGGCGTGCCGACAAAGGACAGTCCGCCATAGCCGCCGACGCGCTGGGCGAGCTGGCGCACCGTGAGCTTGTCGCGCGCGGCGGCATCGACCAGCCGCTGGCGGCCGCTCTTGCTTGCGTTGGTTTCGGGGATCGGCGGCAACTGCCCGTCGGGATCGAAGCCGGAGGCGTCGGTGCCGAGCTGCACCGAGAGCGAGGCGATGGCGCTGTCGTAATGCACCATGCTGTCGAGTTTCGCCCGTTTCTCTTTGGCTTCCTCGATGCTGTCGCCCACCACCACGAAGGCGCCGGGCAGGATCTTCAGGTGCTCGGGGTTGCGGCCGATCTTTTCCATGCGGCCCTTGATGTCGGCGTGAAGCTTTTGTGCATCGGCGAGGGGCCCGCCGCCGGTGAACACGGCTTCCGCCGTTTCCGCGGCGAGTTGCCTGCCATCCTCCGATGCGCCGGCCTGCACGATCAGCGGCCAGCCCTGGACGGGGCGCGCGATGTTGAGCGGGCCGCGCACCGACAGATATTTTCCCTTGTGATCGAGCACGTGCATTTTTGCCGGATCGAAATAGATCCCCGCCTTCACGTCGCGCACGAAGGCGTCGTCGGCGAAGGAATCCCACAGGCCTGTCACCACGTCATAGAATTCGCGCGCCCGCTTGTAGCGCTCAGCGTGTTCCATATGGTCGTCGAGTCCGAAATTCAGCGCGGCGTCCGGATTGGAAGTGGTGACGATGTTCCAGCCCGCGCGCCCGCCCGAGATGTGATCGAGCGAGGCGAAGCGCCGGGCGACATGATAGGGCTCGTCGAACGTCGTCGATCCCGTCGCGATCAGGCCGATATGTTCGGTGGCGCCGGCCAGCGCCGACAACAGCGTGAACGGCTCGAACGAGGTCACGGTATGGCTGCGCTTGAGCGCATTGACCGGCATGTTCAGCACGGCCAGGTGATCGGCCATGAAGAAGGCGTCGAACTTGCCGGCTTCCAGCTTCTGGATCAACTGCCTGATGCGGGGGAAATTGAAGTTGGCATCGGGCCATGCGCCCGGATAGCGCCACGCGCCGGTGTGGATGGAGACCGGCCGCATGAACGCGCCGAGCTTGAGTTGCCGCTGTGCCATTGCCCGTTCCGTCGTTGTCTTGGTTGCGGAAAAGATAGGGAGCCCGGTAAGGCAACGCCATGAGGCGGCATCGAGAAGAATTTTGCAATTTAAGGGACTGGAAGAGGATATTCGCTGTGACGCCAATACCGTCATTGCGAGCGGAGCGAAGCAACCCATGGCGCGGCATAGCCGATAGATGGATTGCTTCGTCGCTTCGCTCCTCGCAATGACGGGGACAGAGCTGGAGCTACGCCCCCAGCACGTCTTTCTGCATCTTGCCGCCGTAGAAATGGAAGAACGGCACCGGCGCGTCGTGGCGAAGGGGGCCGGTGGCGAGGCGGCGGTCGAGTTCGGCGAGCACATTCTTGGTCATGGCATGCGCGTCGGCCAGCGGCTGGGAGCCGATCTCGACCCACACCAGCTCGACCAGTTCGGCGTCCGCGTGGATCAC
>DATCXE010000807.1:0-4520 GCA_036565985.1 Bradyrhizobium sp. | reverse complement strand
AAGCCGCGGCATCGGCTTCGCCATTGCCGATGCGCTGGCCGCCGAAGGCGCCAAGGTGGCGCTTGCCGCGCGCGGCCTTGACGATCTCAAATCGGCCGCCGGCAGAATCGGCCACGGCGCATCGCTCCACGCCGCGGATGTCACCGATCCGACCGCCGCGCAGGCGCTGGTGAAAGAAGTCGAAAAGCAATGGGGCACGATCGACATTCTCGTTTGCAACGTCGGCAGCGGCGCATCGGTGCCGCCGGGCGAGGAAACCGCCGCGGAGTGGAAACGGGTGCTGGACATCAACCTGTTCGCCTCGATCAACATGATCGAGGCGGCGCGGCCGGTCATGCGGCGCGGCAACGGCGAACGTGCGATCGTCTGCGTATCCTCGATCTGCGGCCTTGCCGCGCTCGGCGCTCCGGTGACCTATTCGGCGGCGAAAGCGGCGTTGAACGCCACCGTGCGCGGCCTCGCCCGGCCACTTGCACTCGAAGGCGTCCGCATCAACGCGGTTGCGCCAGGCAATATTCTGTTCGAAGGCGGGACCTGGGCGCGCAAGCTCGCCGAGAACAAGGCTGCCGTGGACGAGATGCTGACGCGGGAAGTGCCGCTGCGCCGGCTGGGAACCCCGGCCGAAATCGCCGACCTCGTCGCCTTTCTCGCCTCCCCCCGCGCCGCGTTCGTCACCGGGACGGTGATCGTCGCCGACGGCGGCCAGTTGCGCGCTTGAACAGGAGCGTTCCATGACAGGTCTTCCTTCCCGCTATGACTTGACCGGGCGCACCGCGCTGGTCACCGGCGCCGGCGGCCTGCTCGGGCGCCAACACGTCGCGGCGCTGGTCGAGGCCGGCGCACGTGTCGTTGTCACCGACGTCGGGCTGAAGCAGGCCGATGCGGCCATCGGCACGATCAGGGAGAGCTATCCTTCGTCCGAATTGATTGCCGCCGCGCTCGATGTCACCTCGCTGGACTCGGTTCGCGCGGTGGCCGACGATCTCGCCCGCCGGGGCATCCCGATCGACATCCTCGTCAACAACGCCGCGATCGACCCCAAGGTGACTTCCGCGCCGGGCGTGATGCATTCCTCGCGCTTCGAGGCGTTTCCGGTTCCGCAATGGC
Source organism: Bradyrhizobium sp. (assembly GCA_036565985.1). GTDB lineage: Bacteria > Pseudomonadota > Alphaproteobacteria > Rhizobiales > Xanthobacteraceae > Bradyrhizobium. The sequence goes on along the minus strand of DATCXE010000807.1, from coordinate 3,413 downwards.
AGACCGAAATCGCCGTGGGCCTCACTGGCGCGATGCTGTGCTCGCAGATGTTCGGCGGCGCGATGGCCTCGCGCGGCCGCGGCGTGATCCTCAACATCGCCTCGGACCTCGGCGTGATTGCGCCGGATCAGCGGCTTTACCGTCAACCTCACGTCACGCGTGAGGAGGAACAGCCGGTCAAGCCTGTGACCTATTCGGTGATCAAGCACGGGCTGATCGGTCTGACCAAGTATCTGGCGACCTACTGGGCGGACAAGGGTGTCCGCGTCAACGCGATCTCGCCCGGCGGCGTATTCAACAACCAGGATCCCGCCTTCGTGGAACGCCTGACGCGTCTGATCCCGATGGGACGCATGGCCGATGCCGACGAATACCGTGCCGCCATCCAGTTCCTCTGCTCGGACGCATCGAGCTACATGACCGGCCAGAACATGGTCATGGACGGCGGCAGGAGCGTTTGGTAGCGCCGCACGCATTTGCGCAGGACCACGCGCCGCACCTCTGGACGGTGCACCTATCGGCACCTCGGCCCCGGCAGGCGGTTGTCGCCAGGCACCCCAACGCAAGCGTCCATCATCGCCGAGCGACCGACGGCATCCAGGTCTGGCTAGTGCTGCAAGATGCCGGCGAGGTTCATATGCGCGGGGCGGGAATGCTCTATGCCCAGCAGCGTCCGCCGGTTGTCGTTCGTTCGCTGCAGGTGCAGGCTCGCGAGCGTGACGCCGTTGCAGGTGGTGACTGTCGTTCCCCGCCCCCCAAACGGCTTGAGGAAGTCGAAGACGCGGCTGCCGAAAATGTCCGCAACCGACATCTCGCGCGCGCCGAGCGGCGGTATCTCGCCGAAGTCGCCTTCGAGCTGCTCGCCGTCCCCGCGGATCAGTTTCGACGTCGGCCGCGCCGAATGAGCGTATTCGGGATCGGAGGAGTGGTTGATCAGCATCAGACTGCTGACAATGTCCGTGGTCGCGATGATCTTCGGATTGATCCCTGTGAACCCGACATGCGCTTTCAGCCTGCCCTCGTTGAGCGGGCGGGCGAACGCGCCGGTACGGTAGATCGCGACATTGTCCTGGTCGACATAGGTCATCGAGTAGCTCGCCGGCGACGAACGGTATCCGTCCATCCGTCCGCGAGACATCACGACGATGACCAGATAATCGTCCTGGGGCAGATTCAATTTTGCAAACAGATCCGAGAACTCGATTTCGACGGACGCGCCCGGAGAAAAATTCTCCGGAAACTCGTAAGTCGCCCGATAGTTGCCGTCGCGGGACAGGATCTGGAGCTTGAACCTTAGCTTCTTGGTAAAGCCCGAGGCGACGAGGCCGGCAAGCTCGGGAACGAGATCCTTGACCGTCTCGCGAAAGTTCTTGCGCAGGCTGCCGGCAATGAGGCTGCGAAGATATCTCACATCGATCGGACGATACCAGGCAGGGATCGAGAATCCCATGCGCGACTCGATCCCCGCGAACGTCGGGAACATGAATCTAGGCTCGTGGGGCTTCCACGGTACTGACGAGAAACGTGCCATGCGATTCCTAGAAATGGTGGAGGCTGAACTTGCCGTTCGCAAACTCGTAGTAGCTGAACGGGCTCGCGATGTTGGTGCCCTTGAACTCCAGGGCGAAAGTCTCGGACGCGCCGATCAGCCGTTCGGCGTCCGGAAACAGATCGAGCGTGCCCATACGGAGCGCTCCCATCGGCGCAATCTCCGGAAGCGCCCGCTCAGCCAAAGCACGGCCATCCACGGCCATAAGTCTAGCGGTCCCCGTCGACGTACCATCGGACGCCATGCAGGAATTCACCAGCACCACACCGGATTCCTTCAGAAAACGCGTGAGGTATGACTGCATCCAGGCGGAGGTCGGGAACGGCGCTGCGGCAACGGGCTCGCGCTCGTGCGACAATGTGATCGCCCCGTGCTGTGAAAAGTACTGCGCGTAATAACCGGTGGTCACTTTTCGTCCGGGGCGAAGTTTTGTCTCCTGCATCGGGATCAGCGACATCGCCACCGTTCCCGAAATTCGGGAACACAGGTCCGACGTCTGAAGCTGCAACTGCCCGTTGAGACCAAGTTCCCTGCGGGAATACCCAGCCTGTTTGCCTTCCCTGTCGAACAGCCAGATGTGGCAGTCCGCATCAGGGTGGTCTTTGAGGAAAACCGAGAAATAGTTGAATGCGCACACTTCCGTCGTAACGACTTCATCGTTGCGCAGATAGAGCACAGCAGGCGGGTAGCCTCTTGCGATCGCCTCCCCCATCTCCAATTCACCAAGCATCCGGAAGAACTCGGCGGGAAGGAAACTGTCAGACCGAATTGGTCGGCGAATACCCGAAGTCGCGGCTGGATCTTTTCGCCCGCATGCCAAATCCAGCTCAGTTCGCCCCCTATACGCTTATCGATGCTGGAAATCAACGCTGGAATATCAATTCTAGATTGTGTTGTGCCGCAATGTCCTTTTAAGCGCGCCGCAGACGTTTCGAGGCCATCGCTGCGAGTTCCTCTGCCTCCGGATACAATCCCGCGACGGCGGCGCGTGCACGAAGGCTGCGTCTTGATCATCAGAATCACCGGCTGCGTCGCGGTAATGCGCAGCGCTGGTACGCGGCATGCAGATTGGGGGTGGAGTACCGTCGAAGGAGGTAGCGCTGTCTCTCGCTTGCGATTCACCCCGCCTGAGCGTATGCAACGCTATCTGATCAGATAAGGCTCTTGGTCCGGATGAGCATCGCTCGGCTCGCGGCGCTGGAGGTGGCCCCTGAGCAATCCGCGCCACCAGATCAATCTTGCAAGAGTGTTTCGACGTTGAGGCAGATATTCCGCGCTGTTCGCCCCCGACAGAATTGCTCGTAGGTGGGGCAGTTATGCTGAGACAGGCTGTCATCCTCGTCGGCGGCCTCGGCACCCGGCTTGGCGAACGCACCAGGACGGTGCCCAAGCCGATGCTGGATGTCGGCGGCAGTCCGTTTCTCGACACGCTGATCGATGAAATCGCGCGATACGACGTCTTCGACGAAATCCTGCTGCTGGCAGGCCACAAGGCCGAGATCATCCAGGCGCGGTATGAGGGAACCGTCAGGGGCCGCGCACGCATGACCGTTGCGCTTGAACGGGCGCCGCTGGGAACAGCAGGCGCGCTGGTTCATGCGAAAGACTTGCTGCAGCAGCGCTTCCTGCTTCTCAATGGCGATTCATTCTTCGACTTCAATATCCTCGATCTGGTCGCGCGCACGAACTCCAGCCTGGTCCACATGGCTTTGCGGGCCGACGTTGTCGGCGACCGGTATGGCCGCGTCTTGCTCGATGGCGACCGGGTTCGATCCTTCATCGCACCGGGCCAGGGCGCGACGGGTCCGGTCAACGCCGGCGTCTACGTGCTCGACCGCTCGATTGTCGGCCGCGCTGGTGCGCT
>DATCXE010000758.1:0-4344 GCA_036565985.1 Bradyrhizobium sp. | reverse complement strand
ACCCGTGTTGAGGGCAACCCGCGCCTCGTTCGGATTCATTTTTGGATCATCGCTTGCGCCAGACGAACAGCCCGGACAAGCTCACTTCGCGCGCCACACGAACAGGGTGGACATCGAGTAGTTCCACACCACGCCCATCAGCGCGCCGGCGGCGCCCGCGAGCCACCAGATCGGTTCCTGGTCGAAGACCGCGAACGCGACGCCGACATTGGCGAGCAGTCCGACGCCGCAGACGAGATAGAACAGCAACAGGCCGCGCAGGATCGCAAAGCCCTTCAGCCGCTGATCGCGATAGGTGAGAAAATTGTTCAGGATGAAATTGCTGGTCATGGCGACCAGCGCGCCGGCGGCCTGCGCCTCCGCAAATGGCTTGTTGAATATTTCGTGCGCGATGAACAACGTCGCCAGATGCACGACGAGGCCCGTTCCTCCGACCATGGCGAACAGCAGGAAACGCAACGACACCACGTCGTGCGTCAGCTTCGCCAGCACCAGGCCGAGGAAATCCAGCGCCACCATCGAATCGAGCTTGCTCTCGCCATGCTGGCGCGAGCCGAAAGTGAAGGGAATTTCCACCGTCCGCAGCTTGCCCTGCGCGGAGGCCACGATGTCGAGCAGGATCTTGAAGCCCTGGGTGGAGAGCTGTGGCGCCAGTTGCTCGAAACGGTCGCGGCGGATCATGAAGAAACCGCTCATCGGATCGGCGACCTCGACCTTCAGCACGCGCCTGGCGACCTCGGTTGCCACCGCGCTTATGCCGGCGCGCTGCTTGTTGAAGCTGTCGGCGCTTCCGCCCTCGACATAGCGGCTGCCGACGACGAGTTCCGCCTCGCCGCCCTGCAGCAGACCGACCATCTTCGGCAGCTGCGTTTCGTCGTGCTGCAAATCGGCGTCCATGACCGCCGCATAAGGAGCGCTCGACGCCAGGATGCCCTCGATGCAGGCGCCGGACAGGCCGCGCCGCCCGATCCGGCGGATGCAGCGAACCCGCGGATCCTTCCGCGCCAGCGCCCGGACCACCTCCCAGGTACCGTCAGGGGAATTGTCGTCGACAAAGACGACTTCCCAGGGGATGCCGGCCAGCGTCGCATCCAGCCTTCGGTAAAGAACCGTCACATTGTCGCGTTCGTTGAAGGTCGGGACGACAACGGAAAGCTGCGGCAAACCGGCGGCCTGCGACAGGGCTTCGGTCCCCGATTGGCTGGAGTCATTCATGGTGGCCAGCGGTATATCCGCCGCCGCCGGACATGCCAAGGCGAGCCTCGGAACTAACGGTTAGTGGGGATAACGGGCCAAAACAGCCCCAGAAATGCCAACGACCACGAACAGAGGGCGCGCGTACATCCGGCGCTGCCAAACTATTCATGGTCGTCCCAGCGCCGGAGCTTTGAAGCGTCAACGTCGCCGTTGAAAAAGAGATAGGAACGCTGGAGGCGTTCCGCAAGGGGAGCCCGGAGCCTGTATCAGTCTGGCAACTAGTTCGGCACTTCCCGAATCACCGGCCCTCGGGGAGCGGGCGCAACGGGAGCCGACTGTACCGCTTGCGCCGGCTGGACGCTGGCCGGCTTGGCGGGCTTTCCGAACTGCCCGATCGGCCCGAAGGCGATTGCGGCCACCAGCACAATCGACGCGACGATGGCTCCCAAAATACCGGCTATCGACTGAGAATTCATTCCCGACTGTCCCCTCGCCTGATAGGGAACTAATATCACGGAAAAGAGTCCAGGAGGAATAGCAGCCAAGGCCGCTATCGAAACAACTGGGCGCCGGCATGGCGCTTCAAAATGTCACCACGCGAGCGCCGCGTAACCGACAAGCAAGAACCGCGTTTCCATCGTAAACATGGCAGAGTCTTGCCATTTGATTTGACATTGGAACAGGGGAACAAGATGTCGAATGCAGACGAGGGCAAATCGGCCGGAAAATCCGGGCAGCGCCGCCGGAAGGGGGAAAGCAAGAAGGCCGAGGGCAAAAAGGTCGAGAGCAAAAAGACGGCTGCCAGGAAGGGCCCGCCAGATCGCCCCGCGCCGGTTCAAGTGCAAAGCCCGGAACAGGATCAGCCCCTGCAGCCGGAGCCGGTTCACGCCGAGAGCCCGCAGGTGGAAGAGCTGCCGCCGGTCGTCGACGAGCCGGTTGTTGCCGTCGCTGCCGAGCCCGAGCCGCCGCCAGCCATTGCGCCCTCGCCCGCCGAACCCGCACCAGCCGAACTTGCAATAGTCGAACCTGCAACGGCAGAACCCGCACGCGCCGAAACTGCAATCGCCGAACCAACAAAGTCCGCCCCTGCGACAGCCGAAGCCGCGACGGCCGAGCTCTCACCCGTGAGCTTGCAGACCATTGCGAACGCCTATCGCGACTACACCAGGAAATCGTTCGAGGAGTTCGGATCGTTTTTTGAGCAGCTGAGCGGCGCCCGGTCGCTCGAAAAGGCGATGTCGGTTCACAGCGAATTTGTGAAGCGGGCTTACGAGACCTCCATTGCCGAGTCGCAGAAGATCTGCGAACTCCACAGCAAACTTGCCCGGCAAACCTTTCAACCCCTGCAAGGTCTGGTCGGCAAGACGCGGGACACGCGCGGCAAGTCCTGAGGCATCACGCGAACTGGCCATGGCGTAGTGCGCGAACACAAGAAGCTCCGGTTTTCCGGAGCTTCCTTGTCGATATCTGGAAATGCTTGGGATCGACCAGCGCCCGCCGTGCAAGAACGCTCGACGGCGTCCGTTGCGACAACTGGCCAATCCGGACCGACTTGGTTAACATCCGCGAAGACCCCACCCCTCTCGCCGATGAGCCTTCCCGTGAGCAAGCCCGCAAAATCAGCCGCCAAGAGCGGCGGCAATATCTATATCGGCATTGGCGGCTGGACCTTCGAGCCGTGGCGCGGGGTGTTCTATCCGGAGAAACTCGCGCAGGCGAAGGAGCTGTCCTACGCCGCGTCGAAGCTGACCTCGATCGAGATCAACGGCACTTATTACGGCTCGCAGAAGCCGGAGAGTTTTCGCAAATGGGCGCGCGAAGTGCCCGATGGCTTCGTGTTCTCGTTGAAAGGACCGCGCTTCGCCACCAATCGCCGGGTGCTGGCCGAGGCCGGCGATTCCGTGAAGCGCTTCTACGATTCCGGCGTGCTCGAACTCGGCGACCGGCTCGGCCCCGTGCTGTGGCAGTTCGCACCGACGAAGAAGTTCGACGAGGCCGATTTCGGCAAGTTCCTCGAACTGCTGCCGCGCAAACTCGAGGGACGCGCGCTGCGTCACGTGGTCGAGGTGCGGCATGACAGTTTCTGCGTGCCTGATTTCATCGCTTTGCTGCGAAAGTTCGAGACGCCTGTCGTGTTCGCCGAGCACGGCAAATATCCGGCGATTGCCGACGTCGTCAGCGACTTCGTCTATGCGCGGCTGCAGAAGGGCAATGACGAGCTCAAGACCTGCTATCCGCCGAAGCAGCTCGACGCCTGGGCTGCGCGGTTTCAGGCCTGGGCCGCGGGCGGCGAGCCCGACGACCTGCCGCGCGTCGATGCAACAAAGCCGAAGAAGACGCCGCGCGACGTCTTCGCCTACGTGATTCACGAAGGCAAGGTGCGCGCGCCAGCCGGCGCGATGGAGTTGATCGAGCGGGTGAAGTAACCGGGGTTGCTTCATCCTTCGAGACCCGGCCTGACGGCCGCTCCTCAGGATGAGGTCCGAGACCCCTATGGTGAGGAGCGCGGCAACGCCGGTGTGGCAATCGGTCCAGCGCTGACGTAGCCTTTCCGCACGACAGGAAGCCTGGACGCCCCGGATGCCCCGCAAGAAATGCCTCTTCACCATCGGCTATGAGCAGACGCCCTCCAGGGCCGTGCTCGACGAACTGGAAAACGCCGGCGTAAAGCTGCTGGTGGACGTGCGTGCGGTCGCCTCCTCGCGGCGGCCCGGCTTTTCCAAGAGCCAGCTTGCGGCCGGCCTCGACCAGCGCGGCATCGCCTATCTGCATCTCAGGGGACTGGGGACGCCGAAGAGCGGCCGCGAGGCCGCGCGCAGCGGACAATTTGGCCTGCTGCACAAGATCTATTCGGCGCATCTCAAGACGACGCAGGCGCGAGAGGAAATCGACGAGCTGTCAGCGCTAGTGAAAAAGTCCGGCCCGGTCTGCATTCTCTGCTACGAGCGCGACCACGCTCATTGCCACCGGCAATGGATCGCCGAGATCATCGAGGAGCGCGACGGCGTGAAGGTGGAGAATCTGGTGGCGCCGCAGGTGTAGCTTGTCATTCCGGGGCGCGCGGAGCGCGAGCTTTGATGTGCAATTGCACATCAGAGAATCCATCGAACCGTGGAGCAGATGGCGAAATGGATTCCGGGTTCGCGC
>DATCXE010000751.1:0-2683 GCA_036565985.1 Bradyrhizobium sp. | reverse complement strand
GCATCACGATGTGGCGACTTGACCCGCAATAATACGGATCAGATCGTCAGGAACGCATATCGGGATACGTGCACCGATCGTGCCAAGATGCGGCGATGACAGTCAGGGCAAACAATGGCGAAGCAAGGGCAAACCGGCGCTCAAGGCCTCGAAGGACTGACCGTCGCTGCGCGGCAAGCTGCCAACGCCGCTCCGGCCGGCAAGGGATTGCCGCCGGTACATTTGTGGAATCCGCCCTTCTGCGGCGATCTCGACATGCGAATCGCCGGTGATGGTACGTGGTTCTACATGGGCACGCCGATCGGGCGGCCGGCGCTGGTGCGGCTGTTCTCGACCATCCTCAAGCGCGAAGACGGCAAGCACTTTCTCGTGACCCCGGTCGAAAAGGTCGGCATTCGCGTCGACGACGCGCCGTTCCTTGCCGTGGAGATGCAGAACGAGGCCGGTGAGCGCGGGCGGCTATTGCGCTTTCGCACCAACGTAGACGACTGGGTGCCATGCGATTCCGGACACCGCCTGCGTTTCGAGATGGCGGCCGACGGCGGGCTGACGCCCTATCTGCACGTCCGCGCCGATCTGTGGGCGAAAGTAACCCGCGCGCTCTATTACGATCTGGTTGACATGGGGGAAGAGCGAGTGGTCGATGGTCAGCCGATGTTCGGAATCGAATCCGGCGGCGAATTCTTCGCGATGGCGGATGCGAAGCAGGTGAGGGACGCGGTTTGAACGAGCCGGTGCTGAAAAAATTGGAAGCGGCTCCGGTCAACTCGGCGGAGTTTTTCGCTCGGAGCCAGGCGCGGTTGAATTTCGAGGTGCCGCCCGGCCTGGTCGATCCCAACATCATTCCGAAGACCGGCGACGAGGGCAACGACCGCATGCTCGAGATCATCGCGCGCGAGCAGCCGGTGCGGCCTGCGGCGGTGCTGATCGCGGTGGTGGATCATAGCGAGCCGACGGTCCTGCTGACGCAGCGCTCGCCGCATCTTTCCAGCCACGCCGGACAGATATCCTTTCCGGGTGGCAAGATCGACGCGACCGATGCCTCACCGCTCGATGCCGCCTTGCGCGAGGCGGATGAGGAGGTCGGCCTCAAGCGCGACTTCATCGAGCCGATCGGCTATCTCGATCTCTACGGAACCGCGTTCGGGTTTCGCATCCTGCCGACCGTGGCGCGGGTCAAGCCCGGCTTCAAGCTGAAGATCAATGAAGGCGAGGTCGACGACGCCTTCGAGGTACCGCTGGCCTTCCTGATGAATCCCGAAAATCACCAGATCCACTCCAAGGAATTTCGCGGCATGGAGCGCTCCTACTACGCGATGCCGTTTGCCGAGCGTTACATCTGGGGCGCGACCGCGGGCATCCTGCGCGTATTGTATGAGCGGATTTATCTCGCATGATCCGTCCGGTTCTGACCGAACTCGCGATTTTCCTGATCCCGTTCGCGGCCTATGCGCTGTTTCTGGTTGCCACCCGTGCCGGCGTGTTCACGTCCTCGTCCTGGCCGGCGCATCTGATCGCCAAGCTGGTGCTGGGGTCGCTGCTGCTGGTCGTGATCAGCTTCGTCCTGCTCGCGCATTTCTCCGGCGCGCCGCCGAATTCCACCTACGTTCCCGCCCATATCGAGAACGGCAAGTTGATTCCCGGAGTCGAAAAATGAGCGAGGCGAAGGTGCTGTCGGATGCGCCCTGGCTCAGGTCGGGTCCGGCCGCACGCGCGCTTTCACTGCTCAATGGCCGGGGCGAGGAAGCCCGCGTGGTCGGCGGCGCCGTCCGCAATGCGCTGCTCGATATCCCGACCGGCGACATCGACATCGCGACCACGGCGCTGCCGGAGGAGGTCGCTCGCCGGGCCAGGGCCGCCGGCATCAAGTGCGTGCCCACCGGCATCGACCATGGCACCGTCACCCTGGTGATCGACGCGCAGCCGTTCGAGGTCACGACCTTGCGCGAGGACACCGAGACTTTTGGCCGCAAGGCCAAGGTGGCTTTCGGCCGCGACTGGGTTCGCGATGCGGAGCGGCGCGACTTCACCATCAACGGGCTTTCCGTCGATGCCGAGGGAATCGTGCACGACCACGTCGGCGGGCTTGCGGATATCGACGCGCGCCGCGTGCGCTTCATCGGCGATGCCGGCCAGCGCATCGCCGAGGATTATCTGCGCATCCTGCGTTTTTTCCGGATGCATGCCTCCTATGGGACGGGCGAACCCGATCGCACCGGATATCTCGCCTGCATCGCCGGGCGCGCGGGATTGGCCAGCCTTTCCGCCGAACGCGTGCGCATGGAAATGCTCAAACTCGTGGTGGCCGAGGGAGCCGGCGCGGCGGTGCAGGCGATGGCTGACGCCGGTCTGCTGCTGACGATTTTCGGCGGCGTCACCTATACCGGCACGTTCGCGGCAATGATTGCGGCGGAACGCGCGCTGGCGCTTCCGCCGAGCGCGGTACGTCGGCTGGCCGCGCTTTCGGTCGCCGTCACCGAGGATGCCAGGCGCGTAGTGGCCCGGCTTCGTCTCTCCAACGCCGAAGCGAAGGCGCTCGATTCGATGGGCCATCGCTGGTGGCGGTTCGCGGACAAGGACCAGGCGCGGGCGCGGCGGCTGCTGTATCGGCTTGGCGAGGATCCCTATCGCGATCGCCTGATGCTGGCCTGGGCGCGGGCAGGCGCCGGCATCGAGGCCGGGC
>DATCXE010000750.1:0-8583 GCA_036565985.1 Bradyrhizobium sp. | reverse complement strand
GAGCCGCTCAATGAGCTGCGTGACGTGACGCTCTCCTGGTATGTCGGGCTCGACGCCGAGGCCACCCGCATCGGCGATCTGTTGTGGGAGGGCGAGGAGCTTGACGACACCACCATGGGCCGCGTGGTCGGACTGTTCCGTCTCACCTTTGACGATCCCGACGTGGTGATCGACAAGCTCAAGGGCGAGCCGGTCTACCTGATCCTGGCGGCAACGCCGGACAAGCTCATCCGCATGAAGCCGCAGAATTTGGTGACCGGCCTGCCGATCCGGCACCTGGAGGCGGTGACGTGAGTGTCATATCCCCGCTTGTGACGATCCCGGTCGGCGTGCTGGTCGAACGCAGCAAAGGCGCCGGACCGTGGAGCGAATTTTTCTGGCGTCCGGTTGCGGTGTTGTCGGGCGTGCCCGATACGCCGGCCTGGACGCAGCTGTCGGATGACGGCGAGCGGGCGAGATTTTACGCCGGCGCTGCCGATATCGAACTGTATCGGTCGGAAACGTCGAATTACCGCGACAACCTCATGGCAGAGGCGCCGTTATTGTGGGTCGCCTTGTATCCGAACGATGCCGATCAGCCCTTCGGGCTCGTCGTGGTGACAGCCGATCCGGCCGAGGGTGAAGCCTGGGTTGCGATGCCGGGGATTGTCGTCGATTCAGTGCCGATGCCCGCCGTCATCGGTGAGAGCGTTGCAGCATTCGTATCGGAACACCATGTCGAGCGGGCGTTCAGTAAGCGCAAGCGCGACCGCCCCGATCCGGAAGCAATGGGCCGCCGCAAACCGCAAGGCCAGGATGGGAAGCCATGAGCGATCCCGAAAGCTTTCTCGAACGGTGGTCGCGGCGCAAAAATGAAGCGTCCAGTGAGCCCGAACCAACGCCTGAACGGAAGGACGCCGCCGCCGCGCCGCCACCGCAAAGCGCCGAAGAGCAGGGTGCGCAGCCCTGCGAACCGTTCGACATCACCCAGCTGCCGTCGATCGACTCGATCGGTGCGGATAGCGACGTGACTGCCTTTCTTCGGCCGGGCGTTCCGGCGGAACTGACACGTGCGGCGCTTCGTCGCGCGTGGTCCAGCGATCCCGCCATCCGCGATTTCGTGGGCCTGGTCGAGAACGGATGGGACTTCAACGATCCCGACGCCGTCCCAGGATTTGGGCGCATCGCAGCGAAGGACGTCGCGCGCCTGCTTACGCAAGCGATGGGAGCTCCGGAGCCGGATGTGCCCGCCGCCGGGCCGCCAAGGCACGTTTCCGAACAAAACGATGGGCCAACGGACCGGCCGATTCCGGACGCCGGTCCAGCGGTCGCGCCAGCCTCCGAAGCGACACAAGCGACAGTGCAGTGCAACATTAAAAACGATGCATCGCAACATGAGGACCAAGGCTGAGGCCCTCGGACTGGGTGTCTTTTTTGGTGGCTGCCCTGCCTCGCCAAATAGTTACCGGGTATAGCCCCTGGCTATTGACCCTTTCGTTCGCACGGCGCTAGCTTTGAATTATTCTGAATTGAACTTGCTCGGCCAATGCGAATTCGAGATGGCGAAATTGCTGGCCGCGCAAACAATGATGAGAAATGACCGATCCAGGACTCAGCGAAGCTATTCGCGCCGTTGGCGGCGTCACTGAACTGGCGCGACGCATAGGTATATCTCAGCCTTCGGTTTCCAACTGGGCGCGTATTCCAGCCGAACGTGTGATCGCAATTGAATCACTGACCGGCGTGGACCGGACGGTTCTGCGGCCCGATCTTTACAGTGACGCATCTTCAAGCCGGCCTGATGACGTCGACTTCGCGCGCGCGCAGCAATATGCGCTGCTCGGTGCATTGCTGACGCGCGCGCCCGACGCCGGTCTGCTCAAGCAGATTGCCGGGCTTCGCGGTGACGCCACGCCGCTCGGTGCCGCGCTCATCGCGCTGGCCGACGCGGCGGCGGACGCCGACATTGCGCAGGTCGAACGCGAATTCTTCGATCTCTTCATTGGCGTCGGTCGCGGCGAGCTGTTGCCTTACGGATCCTATTATCTGACCGGCTTCCTGCACGAGCGTCCGCTGGCGCGACTGCGCGAAGACCTGAGCGCCATTGGCGTCGCCCGCGCAGAGGGCGTGGTGGAACCGGAAGATCATGCCGGTATTCTCTGTGAGATCATGTCGGGCTTGGCGAGCGGTCAGTTGCCGGCGCAGCCAGGTTCGGACCGCCTGATATTCGAGAAACACATGGCGCCTTGGATCGGCCGTTTCTTTACCGATCTCAGCCGCGCAGAAGCAGCCGACTTCTACCGTCATGTCGGTGCAGTCGGCGGGGTGTTCGTGGAAATCGAAACGGAAGCCTTCGCGCTTCCATGATGCAGTTCGGTCAAGAGACCTCGCGTCTTTAAGGAGGACTGGCGATGAAATCAGAAGGCAAAGCCAAGATGGGGCGCCGCGATTTTCTGCGCGCCCTTGGTGCCGGCGCCGGTGTGGCCGTGACTCCTGTGGCGCTTGTCACCGAAGCAAGCGCCGATTCAGAATCAAACGCTGACAAGCGCAAGGCTCGATACAACGCGGATTCGGCCGACGTGAAGGCCTACTACCGCGTTAACCGTTATCCGAGCTGAGGGAGGCATCCGTGTTAATCAAGCAAACACAACATCAGCCGCGCCGCGGCATGCTCGCTGCCCTTGCCAATCAGGCCGAGGGTGGCCTCGACCGCCGCGCGTTCCTGCGCCGCTCGGGCGTGGTCGCCGGCGGACTTGCCACCGTCGGTGTGCTGCCGCTCGCCAGCGTCCGCAAGGCCGACGCTGCGGCTGCGGGGCCCCTGACTGCAGGCGCGACCGTGCGCAAAGGCGTCTGCACGCACTGCGCGGTCGGCTGCACCGTGACTGCCGAAGTGGTGAACGGCGTATGGGTCGGCCAGGAGCCGAGTTGGGACAGCCCGATCAACCGCGGTTCGCACTGCGCCAAGGGTGCGTCCGTGCGCGAACTCGTCACCGGCGAACGACGGCTGAAATATCCGATGAAGCTGGTCGACGGCAAATGGACCCGCATCAAATGGGACCAGGCTATCAACGAGATCGGCGACAAGCTGAACGCAATCCGCGAGAAGTCCGGTGCGGATTCCGTCTATTGGCTCGGCTCGGCCAAGATGACGAACGAAGGTTCGTATCTTTTCCGCAAGCTCGGCGCGTATTGGGGAACCAACAACACCGACCACCAGGCGCGCATCTGCCATTCGACCACCGTCACCGGTGTCGCCAATACCTGGGGTTATGGCGCGATGACGAACAGCGTCAACGACATGCGCAATGCCAAGACGCTGATCTATATGGGTAGCAATGCCGCCGAAGCACATCCTGTCGCCATGCAGCACATGCTGGAGGCGAAGGAGCTCAATAAGGCGAATTTCATCGTCATCGATCCGCGCCTGACTCGCACAGCCGCGCATGCCACCGAATATGTCCGCATGCGCCCGGGCACAGACATTCCCATCCTCTACGGGATGATGTGGCACATCCTGAAGAACGGCTGGGAGGACAAGGAATTCATCAAGCAGCGCGTTTACGGCTTCGACGATCTCCGCAAGGAGGTGGAGAAGTGGAATCCGGAAGAAACGGAGCGTGTCACCGGTATCCCGGGCGCACAGCTCGAGCGCGTTGCCAAGATGTTCGCCACGGAGAAGCCCGCAACGCTGATCTGGTGCATGGGGCAAACCCAGCACACGGTCGGCACCGCCAACGTGCGGGCGAGCTGCATTGCCCTGTTGATGACCGGCAATATCGGTAAACAGGGCACTGGCGCCAACATCATGCGCGGCCACGACAATGTGCAGGGCGCAACCGACGTCGGCCTCGATATCGTAACCTTGCCGTTCTACTACGGCCTGACCGAAGGCGCGTGGAAGCACTGGTCGCGGGTCTGGGAAACCGACTACGAGTGGATGAAGTCGCGCTTCGACAACGTGAAAATCATGCAGACGCCGGGCATCCCGCTCACGCGCTGGTTCGACGCAGTGCTGCTGCCGAAGGATCAGGTCGCGCAGAAGGACAATGTCCGCGCGATGTTCGTGCAGGGCCATGCCAGCAACAGCATCACCCGTATCCCCGAATCGCTGAAGGGGCTGCAGAAGCTCGACCTGCTGGTGATCGCCGACCCGCATCCCACGACCTGGGCTTCGCTGTCGGTTCACGCCGGGCGCAAGGATGGCACCTACATCTTGCCGGTCGCCACCCAGTTCGAGTGCAAGGGCTCGCGCGTTGCCACTAACCGGTCGCTGCAATGGGCCGAGCAGATCGTCAAGCCGATCTTCGAATCGAAGGACGATCTCGAGGTCATGTATCTGGTCGCCAAGAAGCTCGGCTTCGCCGACAAGATGTTCAAGAACATCAAGGTTACGAACAACGTGCCGGAGGCCGAAGACATCTTGCGCGAGATCAACCGCGGAAGCTGGTCCACCGGCTATTGCGGTCAGTCGCCCGAACGCCTCAAGGCGCACATGAAGAACCAGCACAAGTTCGATCTGGTTTCGATGCGCGCGCCCAAGGACGATCCCGAGGTCGGCGGCGATTATTACGGTCTGCCTTGGCCATGCTGGGGCTCGCCGGAGGTCAGACATCCGGGCACGCCGCTTCTCTATGCGACGTTCCGGGCGGTGATGGACGGTGGCGGCACTTTCCGGCCACGTTTCGGACTGGAGCGGGAAGAGAAACTGCCGGACGGCACGACCCGCAAAGTCAGCCTGCTTGCCGACGGCTCCTATTCGAAGGATTCGGAGATCAAGGACGGCTATCCGGAATTCTCGCTGGCCGTTCTCAAAAAGCTCGGCTGGGATGGCGATTTGACCGAGCAGGAAATGGCCGTGATCAAGAAGGTCAATCCGGCAAATCCGGATTTGGTGTCATGGTCGACCGATCTTTCAGGCGGTATCCAGCGCGTGGCGATGAAGCATAACTGCATCCCATACGGCAACGGCAAGGCGCGCATGAACGCCTTCGGACTGCCCGATCCTATCCCGGTACACCGCGAGCCGATCTACACGCCGCGCGTGGACTTGGTCTCCAAGTATCCGACGCTGCCGGATGCCAAGCAGTTCCGTCTGCCCAACATCGGCTTCTCGGTTCAGAAGGCCGCGGTGGATCAGGGCATCGCGAAGAAGTTCCCGCTCATCCTGTCTTCGGGCCGGCTGGTCGAATACGAAGGCGGCGGCGAGGAAACCCGCTCCAACAAGTGGCTCGCCGAACTTCAGCAGGAGATGTTCATCGAGATCAATCCGGCCGATGCCGCCGCGCGCGGCATCAGGGATGGCGGCACCGTGTGGGTTACCGGCGCCGAGAACGGATCGAAGGCAAAGGTCAAGGCGCTGGTCACCGAGCGGGTCGGCAAGGGCGTCGCCTGGATGCCGTTCCACTTCGGCGGCTGGTTTGCGGGGAACGACCTGCGGGCCGCCTATCCGCAAGGCGCCGATCCGATCGTGCTCGGCGAAAGCGCAAACACGATCACGACGTATGGCTACGATCCGGCTACCGGTATGCAGGAGCCGAAAGTCACACTCTGTCAGATCGCAGCGGCCTAAGGAGTTGGAACCATGGCACGCATGAAATTCCTTTGCGACGCCGACCGTTGCATCGAGTGCAACGCCTGCGTCACCGCCTGCAAGAACGAGCATGAGGTGCCGTGGGGAATGAACCGCCGGCGCGTCGTCACCATCAATGACGGTAAGCCGGGCGAGCGGTCGGTCTCCATGGCCTGCATGCACTGCACCGACGCGCCCTGCGCGGCAGTCTGCCCGACCAACGTGTTCTACACGACCGCCGATGCGGTGGTGCTGCACGACAAGGACCTTTGCATCGGCTGCGGTTATTGCTTCTACGCTTGCCCGTTTGGCGCCCCGCAATATCCGAAGGTCGGTAACTTCGGTTCGCGCGGCAAGATGGACAAGTGCACCTTCTGCGCCGGCGGCCCCGAGGCCGACGGCAGCAAGGAAGAGTACGAGAAATACGGCGCCAACCGTCTGGCCGAAGGCAAGCTGCCGTTGTGCGCCGAGATGTGCTCGACCAAATCGCTGCTCGCCGGTGACGGCGACGTTATCGCCAAGATCTACAAAGAGCGTGTGTCGAAGCGGGGCTACGGCTCCGGTGCCTGGGGCTGGCAGACGGCCTATCACGAGACGATTGCGAGTTGATCCGCAGCCGGCGGCGTGGGTTTCTTCTCCCGCGCCGCCGATTTCGCCCACAAGGACTCGGTCTTATTAGGGAGAGGATGCCATGGCGAAATTTTTTGCGCCGATCCGCGTCATCGCCGGTGCGCTCGCGCTTGCATTCATAGTCGCGATCGCGGCGCCCGCGCCGGTGTCCGCGCAGACGAACCCGACGACCAGCGCCGTGAAGGAGCAGCAACTGCTCGATCAACTCAAGATGATCCAGGGGCGAGGCACGATTCCGGACGTTAAGTCCTACACCATCGAGCACCCCGCCGGCCGCACGTGGCAGCAGTTCCATAGCGGCGCATTGCGCTGGATCAGCGGGATCGCCATCCTCGGCATGTTGGCGCTGCTGGTGACCTTTTATCTCGTGCGCGGCATGGTCAAACTCGAAAGCGGCCGCTCGGGGGTTAAAATCCTCCGCTTCAACGTCTTCGAACGGTTCGTACACTGGATGACCGCGACCTGCTTCATCATTCTGGCCATCTCCGGACTCAACATCACCGTCGGGCGGCCGTTGCTGCTGCCGCTGATCGGGCCGGAAGCCTTCACCACCTGGTCGGAAGCCGCGAAATACGCCCACAATTATCTGAGCTTCCCGTTCACCATCGGTGTGGTGCTGATCTTCCTGATCTGGATCGGCGGCAACATCCCGAACAAAGTCGACGTGGAGTGGCTGAAGGAAGGTGGCGGCATCGTCGGCCATAAGCACCCGCCGGCCTATCGTTTCAATGCCGGCCAGAAGGCGATCTATTGGATCGTCGTGCTGGGCGGCGCCGCAGTTGCGATCACGGGCTACGTGCTGATGTTCCCGTTCTACGGCACAAACATCGACTCCATGCAACTCGCCCAGATAATCCATGCCGTGGTAGCGGTGCTGTTCATCGCCGTCATGCTCGCGCACATCTATATCGGCACGCTTGGCATGGAGGGCGCCTTCGAGGCGATGGGCGAGGGCACCGTGGACGTCAACTGGGCCAAAGAGCATCACTCGCTCTGGGTCGAGGAAGAGCAAGCACGCGGAGCCGGCGGCGCGATGGCCCGGCCGGCCGAATAGCGGCCGATCGGCAAATCCATATACCCAACGCCCGGCCTCGCGGCCGGGCGTTTTGTTTAGGGCTCTCTTTAACCTCCCCCTTTCGGGGGGAGGCCGCGCCGGCTTATATGGACTCCATGCGCATCATCGGTCTCGCCGGCTGGAGCGGCTCGGGCAAAACCACACTGGTCACCCGCCTGATCCCGCGTCTCATCGCGCGGGGCTTGCGCGTCTCCACGCTCAAGCACGCCCATCACGGCTTCGATCTCGATCAGCCGGGCAAGGATTCCTTCATGCACCGTGCCGCCGGCGCCACCGAGGTCATCGTTTCCTCGGCCCGGCGCTTTGCGATCCTGCATGAGTTACGCGACGAGACGGAATGGGATTTGCCGGCGCTGGTGGCCAAGATGTCGGCGGTCGACCTGGTGCTGGTCGAGGGCTACAAGCGCGACCCATTCCCGAAGCTCGAGATCCATCGCGCCGCTAACGGCAAGCCGCTGATTCATCCGGTGGACCCGCATATCGTGGCGATCGCCGCCGATATCCCGCTGCCGGATGCGAAAATCCCGGTGGTGGATCTCGACGATATCGAGGCGGTCGTTGAGCTCCTGATCCAGCACGCAGTGCCGGTTTCCGCCGTCACCGGCTTGCGGAGCGGGTGATGGCGCAGCTTTCCGACGACTGCTTTGCATTCTCCGGTCCGCTGCTGCGGCTCGACGACATGGAGCGGCTGATCGGCGAGCGTATCGCGGCCGTAGCGGAGACCGGGCAAGTGCCGCTGTCGGAGGCACGAATGCGCGTCACGGCGCACGACGTGAACGCGCCGGTCGATTTGCCGCCTTTCGACAATTCCGCGGTCGATGGCTACGCCGTGCGGCATGCCGATCTCGTCCCCGACGGCGATACGCGCCTGACCGTCGCCGGCCGCCTGACGGCCGGGGCCGTTGCGGGCCTCAGCCTCGATCCCGGAAAGGCCATCCGCATCTTTACCGGCGCGGCGATGCCTGCCGGCGCCGACACCGTGTTCATGCAGGAGGACGTGACGCTCGACGGCGACGCCGTGATCGTGCCGAAGGGCCTGAAACGCGGATCGAACCGCCGCCTCGCCGGCGAGGATGTCGCCGCCGGACAAGTCGTGCTGCCGGCCGGAACGGTGCTGGCGCCGCAGCACGTGGCGCTCGCCGCCGCGCTCGGCCTGACGGAGCTTGAGGTGCGGCGGCAGCTCAAGGTCGCGATCTTCTCCACCGGCGACGAGGTGGTGGAGCCCGGCAGCCCGCGCTCAGGCACCGCCATCTACGACGCCAACCGCTATCTGATCGCCGAGTTGCTGACACGGCTCGGCGCCGTGGTGACCGATCTCGGCATCCTGCGC
>DATCXE010000711.1:0-2163 GCA_036565985.1 Bradyrhizobium sp. | reverse complement strand
AAATTCCTGCCGATCGACGTCGCCGACGCGATCGCGAAGAAGAACCCGATCTACGAATCGGAGGAAATCCCCGGCAGCATTTTCAGCTCTTCCCCGGCGCGCCCCGAGGACAAGGTCGACACCGTCAGCATCAATCATCTGATCATCGCGCCGAAGTCACTGTCGGAGACGGCGGTGGCCGCCTTTGCCCGGCAGCTCTTCACCAACCGCCAGCAACTGGCGAAGGAACAGCCAACCGCCTCGGAGATCGAGAAACCCGACACTGACAAGGACGCCGCGCTGCCGGCCCATGCGGGCGCAGCGGCGTATATCGACGGCAACGAGCGAACGTTCCTGGAGAAGTACACCGATTACATCTGGTTCGTCATACTCATCCTCTCCGGCCTCGGCTCGGCCGGCGCCTGGTTCAAGCACTACTGGAACAGGGACGAGCGCGAGCTCTACGTCAGCCATCGCGACAACCTGCTCGATCTGGTTTCAAAGGTGCGCCAGGCCGCAACGGCGGAAGAACTGGCGATGATGCAGGGTACGGCCGACCGCTTGTTGCGCGAGGCGCTCGATTGCTACGACGACGGCGCCATCGAGGAGGCGGACCTTTCCGTGATCCGGCTCGCACTCGAACAATTCCATCACGCGGTGGCCGACCGCCGCGCCGTTCTCGCGGCAGCGGGCGGTGTCGACACGCCGCGAATTCGCGCGCTGCAGACCTGATCGGTCCGGCCGGCTGCGCCTCCACCTGCACCCAGCCACGAAATATTAACGAAACAATTCCCTAACGCGACGAAACCATTTTGGCGATTTCGTGCAAATGTCCTGAAACGGTTCATCTGTAGAGGTTCCCCCAACGACGCGCCAGGAAGGCGCGACAAACAGGGGGACGACATGTCCAGTTTCAAGTCGAACGGCCGCATCGCGGCTGCCATTGTTGCTGCGCTGGCGATCGGCGCAACCGCATTTTCCACACCCGCCTCGGCCGCTCCGCTGCCGATCTTCCCGTTCTTCCTGCCGCCTCCGATGGAAGCTGCTCCGCCGCCGGTCGCGGTTGCGCCCCAGGACGATGATCAGGCGTTCGAACTGCCGGCCCGTCTGCGCCGCCAGGTCGTGAACTATTCCACCCGCGAGGCGCCCGGCACCATCATCATCGATACCCCCAACACCTATCTCTATCTCGTGCTCGGCAACGGCCAGGCGATGCGCTACGGCATCGGCATCGGCCGCGACGGGTTCACCTGGTCGGGCACCCAGACCATCACCCGCAAGGCGGAATGGCCGGCCTGGACCCCGCCCCCGGAAATGATCGCCCGCCAGCCCTATCTGCCGCGCCACATGGCCGGCGGCCCCGGCAATCCGCTTGGCGCCCGCGCGATGTATCTCGGCGGCACCATCTATCGCATCCACGGCACCAACGCGCCGGAAACGATCGGCACCCGCGTTTCGTCGGGTTGCCTTCGCCTCACCAACGAGGACGTCAAGGATCTCTATTCGCGGGTCAATGTCGGCACCAAGGTGATCGTGCTTCCGATGGCGGACCGCCGCGCCGATCTCGGCAGGACCATCCGCTAAGCCGAAACGACCTGTTGCGAGAGAACGGCTCCGGCATTCGGCGGGGCCGTTTTCGTATCGGTTATCGTTCAAAGGCCCGCGCCAGCCGGGAGACCGCCGGCGCAATCATCGAACGCGGATAGCCGCTGAAGCCGAGCATCAGTGCCGACTGCGCCGGCGCCTCGACATAGAGGCGGCTCATCGCACGAACGACGACGCCATGCTCCCGCGCCGTCCGTTCGATCCTGACATCCGCTTGCCCTCGCCGCGTGTAGGCTACGAGATGCATGCCCTGGTCCGGTGGTTCGACGGTCAGATGGTCGCCCAGGCGCCGGCGCAGCGCTGAGACCAGCGCGTCTCGCTGATTGCGGTACGTCTCCCGCATCCGGCGGATGTGAGCTGCGAAGTGTCCCTCTTCCATGAAGGCGGTGACGACCGCCTGGCAAAGGCTCGAGGGCTGGCGATCCATCAAATAGCGCGCGGTGACGAACGCCTGCACCAGTGAAGGCGGCACCACGGCGTAGCCGAGCCGAAGCCCCGGGAACAGCGCCTTGTTGAGCGTTCCGATATAGATGACGCGCTCGGCGTCATCGAGGCCCTGAAGCGAAGCGAGTGGCCGGC
>DATCXE010000705.1:0-6623 GCA_036565985.1 Bradyrhizobium sp. | reverse complement strand
CCAGGCGAGAACGAAATCGCCGAGACCTATCGCGTCAACCGCCACACCGTGCGCCGGGCGCTGGCGACGCTTGCCGAGCGCGGTCTTGTTCGCGCCGAGCGCGGCAGCGGCACCTATGTGGAGGCGCCGCGGCTCGCCTATCCCTTGCGCTCACGCACCCGCTTCTCCGAAATCGTCGGCGCCGGCGGCCGCGAACCGGACGGCCGCTTGATCGCCTCCTCCGAGGAACCGGCGAGCCGCGATCTGGCGCGACTGCTTGGACTGAAAACGGGCGCGCCGCTGATCCGGATCGAAGCCCTGCGCCTGGCTGACCGCACGCCGATATGCGTCAGCACCAATTGGTTCGACGCCGAGCGGTTTTCCGATGCCGCAAAAGTCTATGAGCGCATGCGTTCAATAACCAAGCTGCTGGCGCATTACGGAATCCGCGACTACCGGCGGGATTCGACCCGCGTTACCGCCGCCATCGTCGATGCAACCGATGCGGCGCGGCTCGATCTGGCACTCGGACGTCCTATCCTCGTGGTCGACAGCACCGACGTCGATATGGAAGGAACGCCGCTCATGACCAAGCGCACGCGCTTTGCCGCCGAACGCGTCGAGTTCATCGTCGAGAACGGTTAGGCCACCGCGCGCCGGCCTATGATGGCAAAGCGAAGCTTGCTCGAGATCCAGTCGATGGCGGCAACCGCCACCAGAATCATCAGGATCAGGAACGACACCTTCTGCCATTCCAGCACCCGGATCTGCTCGGCCAGTTGCAGGCCTATGCCGCCGGCGCCGACGATGCCGATGATGGTCGCCGAGCGCGTGTTCGACTCGATGAAATAGAGCACCTGCCCGGCGATCACGGGCAGCACCTGCGGCATCAGGCCAAACCGTATCTCGTGCAGCGCGTTGCCGCCGGATGCGCGGATGCCCTCGACCTGCTTCTTGTCGGCGCTCTCGATCGCCTCAGAGAACAGTTTTCCGAACGCGCCGAAGTCGCTCACCGCGATCGCCAGCACGCCGGCAAAGGGGCCGAGACCGACGACATTGATCCACACCAGCGCCCAGATCAGGGTATCTA
The DNA here is from genome assembly GCA_036565985.1 of Bradyrhizobium sp. Classification (GTDB taxonomy): domain Bacteria; phylum Pseudomonadota; class Alphaproteobacteria; order Rhizobiales; family Xanthobacteraceae; genus Bradyrhizobium. The sequence continues at coordinate 5,554 of DATCXE010000705.1, read as the reverse complement.
CCCCGCGGACCGAATCGAGGAAGCGACGGACCGGAAACCGGAAGATCCCTGACGGTACGATATTGCGCGCCGCCAGCAGGCTGACCGGCAGAGCCACCAGCGCCCCAATAGTGGTGCCCAACAGCGCGATCGACAGGGTTTCACCGAGCGCAACCAGATAGGCCGGCAGCGAGGAGCCGGGATCGGGCGGGATCATCATCATGGTGATCCAGCCGAGCTGACTGAAACCTGCGAGAAGCCGCGACGGCGAAAAGTCGAGATCGACCAGGCCGAACACGAAGATGGCGGCCGCTGCAAGGATCATGGCAGGCGTTGCCAGGCGCGCGGATGCCGGCCGGGCGAAAACGTCGGGATATTGCGAACGGAGACGCTCGGGTTCCGGTGTCGGCAAAAGGCTCATCCGCGCGCATCCTTGCCGAACAGGCGACCACGCACCCAGCCGGTGCCGATATCGATCACAAACACGGTGACGACGATCATCAGCAGAATCGCGCTGACGTCGGAATAGTAGAATTTCCGGATCGCGACCACGAGTTCCTGCCCGATGCCGCCGGCGCCGACAAAGCCCATCACCGAGGCGCCGCGCACGTTGATCTCAAATCGCAGCAACGTGTAGCTGGCGAAACCGGCCGCGATCTGCGGCACGACCGCGAACCGCATGCACGAGACCCAGCTTGCGCCGGTCGACCGCACCCCTTCGACCGGCTTCATGTCGATGTTCTCGACGATCTCGGAGTATAGTTTTCCGAGCGCGCCGACCGAGTGAATCATGATGGCGAGCACGCCGGCCATCGGGCCCAGACCGAACGCCATGACGAAGATCAGCGCGAACACGATATCGGGGACGGTGCGGCAGAACTCCATCAGCCGCTTGACGGCGAAACGCAGCCAGGGTGCAGGCGACGTATTTTCCGCGGCCAGAAAGTTGAGGGCGAACGCGAGGAGCGCTCCCGCCAGCGTACCGACATAACTGATCAGGATGGTTTCGCCGAGCAAGGCCAGCCATTTCTTCCAGCCCCAAAACCACTCGCCGATATCGGACCAGACGCGCGCGCCGCTCTCCAGCGTGGCGATGCGATCGAAATAGCTGACGAAGTTTCCGATCTTGGCGACGAACGTCGAGGGATTAACTTCCGCGCCGATCGCAGCGATCGTCAGCGCAGCCACGAAGATCGCTGACGCCAGCGTGAACCGGATGCGCTTGCGCATCATCGCCGCGCGATAGGCGTCGTTCAGCGCGGCAAGCTGCTGGCTCGGCAACAGGGGAACGGCGACGGTCATTGCGGCTGCATCGTCATCGGCGCGGGCAAAAAACAAGAAGCCGGGTCGTGCCGACCCGGCTTCAGTCTTTTTACGCTACGCTTAGGACGCCTTCTTCTTGCGCAGATTGTCGACGAACTTGATCAGATCGATCATGCCGTCCCAATCCTTGGTCGTGGCGGGATTGAACGCCTTCTTCTGGCCGTCGGACAGGCGATCGAACGCGGCCTTGTCCTTCGTCGGGCCGTCAGCGAACGCCTTGGCGATCGCGGCCTTCAGATCATCCGGAAGCTCGGAGCTGTATGCATAGGGCCCGTTGAGGATCGGCGCCGACTTGTGGATGATCCGGAAATCATCCTTCTTCATCGCCGTACCGTCTGCGTTCTTCAGCATCCCCTTGTGCAGCATCTGCGCAAGCGTCGAATCGTTGTCGGTGGTCCACTGGTTGGCCGCGACGTCAACGGTGCCCTGCGTCAGCGCCAGGATTGCGTTCTCGTGACTACCGGTGAAGACGACCTTGCCGAAATAGGCATCAGCATCCGAGATGCCGAGCTTGTCGAGTTCGAAGCGGGGAACGTTGTTGCCCGAGGTGGAATTCGGGTCGACCAGTCCGAGATTCCTGCCCTTGAGCTGGTCGACCGACTTGTACGGGCTAGAGGCCTTGACGAAGAACACCGAGTAGTAGCCGGTGCTGCCGTCGGAATTGATGTCGTTGGCGAAGGCGTCGGTCTTGACGCCGGTCAGCCGCGCACGCGCGAACGACGCCGAGCCGTAGCTTGCGATATGGATATTGCCGGCGCGCTGTCCTTCGATCACGGCAGCGTAGTCGTTCGCGATCCGCAGATTGACCTTTACGCCAAGCTCCTTGGACAGATAGTTGACGAACGGGGTCCAGCGCTCGGTCACGCCGGAGGCGTTCTCGGCCGGCACGACGGCAAACGTCAGTTCGGGATATTTGCCCTTCCAGTCCTGCGCCGAAGCTGCGGTAGCCGTGAAGGCCAGCGCCGCGGCACTGGCGAGAATCATACGACGGTTGATCATGACACCCTCTCTTTCCTGATTCAGAAGTCGATAGGCTGCGGTACGCCGCAGCGTTCACTGATGACGGGACGCAAATACTCAGGCCGCGGCGGCTGTGCCGAGGGCCGGAATCGAATCGGCAGGCCTTTCGCCGGAGGCGGCGCCCATCACTTCGTTGGCCTCGAGGTCGTAGAGCTCGCGGGCGATCTGATCGGTCAACATCGCCGGCGCGTCGTCGAACACCACCCGTCCGGCGGACATGCCGATCAGGCGATCGCAATAGGTCCGCGCCAGATCCAGCGAGTGCAGATTGCAGATCACGGTGATGCCAAAATGCTTGTTGATCCGCAGCAGGGCGTCCATGACGACCTTCGTATTGCGGGGATCGAGCGATGCGATCGGCTCGTCGGCGAGGATGATCTCCGGATTCTGCACCAGCGCGCGCGCAATCGCGACGCGCTGCTGCTGGCCGCCCGACAGCTGGTCGGCGCGCTGCGCGGCGAATGAGGCCATGTCGAACTGCTCGAGCGCCGACATCGCCAACGCCCTGTCCTCGTCAGGCCAGAGCTGCGCCATCGAACGCCATGTCGGCACCGTCGCCAGCCTTCCCATCAGCACGTTGGTCAGAACATCGAGCCGGCCGACCAGGTTGAATTGCTGAAAGATCATCGCCGACCGGGCGCGCCATTGCCGCAGGTCCCTGCCGCGCAACGCCGTGACGTCGACGCCCTCGAACAGGATGCGTCCCCCGGACGGCTCGGCGAGGCGGTTGATCATCCGCAGCAGGGTCGACTTGCCCGCACCGGAACGGCCGATCACGCCGACGAAGCCGCCGGGTGCAACGGAGAATGACGCATTGTCGACCGCGGCCTTCGTACCGAACCGGCACGTCAAACCTTCCACCACCAGCATGCAGCGCTCCAGAACACTTGTCTGGCCACATCGCTATCGTCTGGATTCTACAGTTGTGTGACAGTCGTACCGCGGCGCACGCGCCGTCCACAGCGTGCCACCTGTCATCCGCTTGTCACGACACCGTCATCATGCCAATCGATGACGTCCGTTCCCTTCAACCGCTCTGTTCCGCTCAAGAGAATTTCGCATGGCCGGCAAGATGCTCTCGGTCGAACCGACCGTCGATCCATCCGCAAAGCTGCACGATACAAGGCTCGGCGCCTATTGCGAGGTCGGCGCCCGCACCATCCTGCATGAAGTGACGATGGACGACTATTCCTACGTCGTGAACGACGCCCAGATCACCTACACTTCGATCGGGAAATTCTGCTCGATCGCGGCGATGACGCGGATCAACCCGGGCAATCATCCCATGCAGCGGGCCTCGCAGGCGCATTTCACCTATCGCGCCAGCTCATATTTCCCGGGCGAAAGCGACGATGCGGAGTTTTTCGCGTGGCGACGCAGCCATCACGTCGACATCGGCCATGACGTCTGGATCGGCCACGGCGCCGTGGTCCTGCCGGGCCGCAATGTCGGAAGCGGCGCCGTCATCGCGGCAGGCGCGATCGTGACCAGGGACGTCCCCGCCTACACCATCGTCGCCGGAAATCCGGCGCGGATCGTCCGGCGCCGGTTTCCGGAAGATGTCGCTGCCCGCCTGTCGGAACTCGCCTGGTGGGACTGGGACCATGAAACGCTGCGCCGCGCCCTGCCCGATTTTCGCAAGCTGGCCGTCGAGGAATTTCTCGACAAGTACGCTACCGCTACCTCTGGACAGATGCAGACGAGACAACAAAGCGTGGTGAAATGACCAATCTATCGATCGAGGGTGGCCAGGCACTCGTTGCCGGGGAGTTCGTTGAAACCTCGCTCCGCATCGCCGGGCGAGATATCGCCGCGGTGGATTCGGCGGTGGAACGAAGCACGACCGGCATCGACGCAAGCGGCCTGAAAGTGCTGCCGGGCATTATCGACCTGCATGGCGACGCCTTCGAGCGGCAGATGATGCCCCGCCCGGGCGTCGACTTTCCCATCGACGTGGCGCTGGTCGACAGCGATCGGCAGGCGATCGCAAACGGCATCACCACCGTCTTTCATGCCACGACCTGGTCGTGGGAGCCCGGCCTGCGCAGCGCCGACAACGCCCGCCAGTTGCTCGAGAACATCGAGATCCTGAGGCCGAAACTGGCGGCGGACACCCGCTTCCATCTCCGCCACGAGACTTACAATCTCGATGCCGAGACCGAGATCACCCAATGGCTTTCCGACGGACGGATCGACCTGTTCGCGTTCAACGATCACATGGACTCCACGGTCGCCAGCCTTGCAAAGCCGCAGAAGCGCAGCCGCATGGTCGAACGTACCGGTCTCACGAGCGAAGCCTTCGACCAACTGGTCGAGCGCATCGTCGCACGGCGGCACGAGGTCCCGGCATCGAATGCGCGGCTGGCGCAAGCTGCGCGGGCGGCCGGCGTCAGAATGCTGTCGCATGATGACGAAACGACTGCGATGCGGAAGGCATTCCGCGCTCAGGGCGTCGAAATTGCCGAGTTTCCGGTCAATGAGGAGACCGCGCGCGAGGCGGCTGAGGCCGGCGACTTCATCGTGTTCGGCGCACCCAATGTCGTGCGCGGCGGCAGCCATACCGGTTGGACCAAGGCGGCCGACATGATCGTCAAGGGCCTCTGCTCGGTGCTCGCCTCCGACTATTACTATCCGGCGCAGTTGTTGGCAGCGTATCGCCTCGCCGCTGACGGCATACTGCCGCTCGCCAAGGCCTGGGACCTGATATCGGCAAACCCGGCCAGGGCCGCCGGCCTCGCTGATCGTGGCGTCCTTGCCGAAGGCCGGCGTGCCGATGTCATCCTCGTCAATGACGAAGTGCCGCTGCGACCCCGCATCGTCGGCGTCATCGCCGCAGGGCGCCTCGTTCATCTCACCGAAGCCGATCGCCTGATCCGCTACACCACCGCGCCGCGCAAGGCGGTTGCGGCGGCGTGAGCCGGCTCTATTCTGCAGATATGGCCGATTCTCCGCGCTACGCGATCTACTACGCCCCGGCACCTGGAAGCGGCCTCGATCGCTTCGGCGCTGCGCTGCTCGGCTATGATGCCTTCACGGCTAAGGACCTGCCCTTTCCCGAAGGCGTCCTTGAGGCCACGCCGGATTGGCACGGGTTGACCGGCGATCCCCGAAAATACGGCTTTCATGCCACGCTGAAGGCACCGATGTCGCTCGCGGCCGGCAGGACGGAAGCCGAGCTTGTATCCGCCTGCGAGGCGTTCGCCGCAACGCCTCGGGCGATCCCGGCGATCAA
>DATCXE010000702.1:0-2877 GCA_036565985.1 Bradyrhizobium sp. | reverse complement strand
GGCGGCGGCCTCGATGGTGTCGATCATCGATCCGATCGGATCGGCAGCCCCGGGCCTTGCAAAGCTCGGCGGCCGCTCCGGCAGGTTCTTCAGCTGGTCATATTGCGTAGCGTTCAGCGGCTTCAACCCGAGATGGCGTTCGGCAAGGCCCTGCAGCCGCAGCGGCGCATCGAGCCTGGCCCATTCGGCGCGGAGCGCCGCGATGGCGTCGCGCTGCTCGCGGATTTCAGCGTTCAGCCGCAGCACGCGCTCGACCCGCGCCGTCGATTCCATCTTGATGCGGTAGACATAGGCGGCCGCGAAAATCAGCGCGCCGATGACGAGGAGATGGATGAGCCGCATGGTTCAGCCTCCCCTCAATACGTCGGCGAGAACGGGCCAGGCCGGCAGGCCGCCTGCGGCATGCGGAGGCGCCGCAGTGCGCTCTGCGGCGCGCAGTTTTGCCGAACGCGCGCGCGGATTGGCAGCAACCTCCGCTTCGCCGGGGGTAACAGGACGCTTGGTCAGGATCTGAAAACTCGGCGCGGCCTGCGCCAGTTCGGGCAGATGCCGCGAACCGCCGCCGGACTTGCCGCGCGCGTTGAGGAAATCCTTGACGATGCGGTCTTCCAGCGAATGAAACGACACGACGACCAGCCGGCCGCCAGGCTTCAGCACCCGCTCCGCCGCCGCAAGCGCCAGATGCAGTTCGTCGAGTTCCGCATTGACGAAGATCCGAAGGCCCTGGAACGTCCGCGTCGCCGGGTGAATTTCGTTCGGCTTGGCGCGAACCACCCGGCCTACGATATCGGCCAGTTGCTTCGTCGTCGTGATCGGCGCTTCCTTCCGCGCCGCCACGATGGCGCGCGCGACGGCGCGGGAGTGACGCTCCTCGCCGAAAATATAGATGATGTTGGCGAGATCGGCCTCGGACGCCCTTGCGACGACATCGGCGGCGGTCGGGCCATCATGGCCCATCCGCATGTCGAGCGGCCCGCCAAGCCGGAACGAGAAGCCGCGTTCGGCCTGATCGAGCTGCATCGAGGAAACGCCGACGTCCATCACGACGCCGTCGACCGCCGACGCTCCTTCCGCGGCGCAGACCTCGGCGAGGTTGGAGAACCGGTCCTCGACCAGGGTGAGCCGGCCGTCCGACCGGTCGACCAGATCGAACCCGCCGGTAATCGCCGACCGGTCGCGGTCGATGCCGATGACGCGGGTTCCCGCGATATCGAGGATGGCGCTGCTGTAGCCGCCGGCGCCGAAGGTCGCATCGACATAGATGCCGCCGTCACGGGGCGCGAGCATCTCGACTGCCTCGCGGCCCAAAACGGAGACATGGCGTGGCGCAGCCGGGCTCATGCGCCGGCCCCTGGCGGATTCCAGTCTGCGAACTCGAAGATGGACGCGAACTGGCCCATTGCGCCTCAAATCTCTGCGCTTCGCCGGGCTTTTCCGGCCAAAAGGCCGCAAGACGCGATTGCCATCTCGCGCTCTACCCGGCACCCCCTGTTTCCCCGACGGAATTTGCTGGGCTGCCATGCATACTGAACGCGAAAGAGGGCCTCGGCCGTCCCCACACCCGGTTCGGCTCTTCACCACTCAGTAACGGCGTTTAGCGTTAAGAAACGGTTGACGGAAGGCTGCGGGCTTTCGGCAGTTTCAAAGCCATCGAAGGCCGGTGATGCCCCCCGCACACAGTCAGGCCAAAATGCGGGATGGAACCCGGCCGCCGGATTGCGTCGGGCGACAGGAGGAATAGTAACAGCATCATTGCGCAATACGTCATTGCCGTTCTCCTGCCCCGATTGAGTCCAAGAAATGAGTTCTGGTTCGTTCGCATCTGCTGGTATTGATTCGAAGAATAAACGTGCCCTTCCCGTTGCCGGGGCCATTGCAGATATGAAAACTTTTACTCCCGACTCTTCGATCGTGTCCGACGTCATCCCGTCGATGAACTATGGCGAGCGCAACAACGGGCGTCTCGCCGACATGATCGTGCTGCACTACACCGGCATGCCGGATGTGGAAGGCGCGATCGCGCAGCTCTGCACCGCGGGCACCGACGTCTCGGCGCATTACATCGTGCTGGAGGACGGCCGCATCGTGCAAAGCGTGCCCGAGAGCAAGCGCGCCTGGCACGCCGGCGTGTCCTATTGGGCCGGCGAGGAAGACATCAATTCCTGCTCGATCGGCATCGAGATCATCAATCCCGGCCATGACTGGGGCTATCCGGACTTCCCGCTCCGGCAGATCGCCGCCGTGATCGCGCTGTGCCGCGGCATCATGCTCCGCCGCAAGGTACCCTCGCACCGCGTGCTCGCCCATTCCGACGTCGCGCCGGCACGCAAGAAGGATCCGGGCGAAAAATTCCCGTGGCACTCGCTGGCGAACTCCGGTGTCGGCCATTGGGTGCAGCCGGCGCCGATCGTGCGCAGCGAAGCGCTCAAGCTCGGCAGCATCAGCGACGACGTCGCGGGCCTGCAGGCCGCGCTGGGCCGGTATGGCTACAATGTCCCGATGAACGGCAAGTACGACGGCGCGACCATGGAAGTGGTCGCCGCATTCCAGCGTCACTTCCGACCCACCCGCGTCGACGGCATCGCCGATCACTCCACCATGAGCACGCTGCACGCGCTGCTGGCGAGCCTGCCGGCGGATGTCCTGGCGGTGGCTTCGGCGAAGTAATCCGTCATTGCGAGCGCTAGCGAAGCAATCCATCTCTCCGCGAGAAGAAAGAATGGATTGCTTCGTCGCTACGCTCCTCGCAATGACGGCTGAGGCCCGCTCGCACTCTCCTCCAGCTCCGCCATCCGCCGCGCATAAAGCCGTCGCAACGGCTCGAGTTGCGTCGCCGCCGTTGCCTGCAAATAGGCCTCGCGCGCGGCGTCGCGGCGG
>DATCXE010000693.1:0-6623 GCA_036565985.1 Bradyrhizobium sp. | reverse complement strand
GTGATCGCGACTTCCTGCGGCCTGGCCGCCGTGCGGCGAAGGCTGACCGGTATCGCGCGGGGCGGCGCGTTGGCCATCGCGAGACACTCGCTGCGCAGGGGTTGCTGCTGGGCGGCCGCCGGGACGAGCAGCGAGCCGAGCAAGGCAAGGGCGATAGCGACGCTTCGCAACATGGCATGACCCATCCGCGGCAACGGCCGCAGGCCACACTGTATCGCCGAATTTTCGACCCGTCATGATGACATTCGCGCACAGCCGCACGCCGGATTTGCTTCATCTGCAGGCAGTGATGTGATGCCATACTGTGGAATTCAACCAGGGAGTCCGCCTTGACCGAAGCAGCCGCCGTCGCGTCGCGCGCACCATCAACGAAACATCTGGAGCCGTTGCGTCAGGTCGATGCCGGGGTTCTCAACATTGCCTATTACGAGGCTGGCCCTGCCGACGGGACGGCCGTGATGCTGATGCACGGCTTTCCCTACGACATTCATTCCTATGTCGACGTCGCGCCGCAACTGGCGGCGCAGGGCTGCCGCGTCATCGTTCCCTATCTGCGCGGCTACGGACCGACGCGGTTTCGGGATTCTGCAACGCCGCGTTCGGGCGAGCAGGCGGCTATGGGCGCAGACATGATGGCGCTGATGGATGCGCTGGGCATCAAGCGCGCAGTGTTCGCGGGCTACGATTGGGGTGGCCGTGCGGCCTGCGTGGGTGCGGCGCTGTGGCCGGAGCGCTGCATCGGTCTCGTCAGCGTCAACTCCTATCTGATCCAGGATATTGCCAACGCCATGGTGCCGCAGCAGCCGGAGCGCGAGGTGGCGCTGTGGTACCAGTATTACTTCCAGCTCGAGCGCGGCCGCGCCGGCCTTGCCGCCAGCCGGCGCGAGATCGCGAGAATATTGTGGGCGCAATGGTCGCCGAACTGGCAGTTCGACGATGCTTGTTTCGCGCGCACGGCAGCCGCCTTCGACAACCCTGACTATGTCGATGTGGCGATCCACAGTTACCGGCACCGCTTTGGTCTCGCCGAGGGCGACCCGCAATATGCCGACATCCAGCGCCGGCTGGCGGCGTTGCCCGTCATCACGGTGCCGTCGATTACCATGGACGGTGCAGGCGATGGGGTCATCGCCGCGACGGATGGGTCGGCCAGCGCACCAAAGTTCGCCGCCCGGCGCGGCCATCGCGTGATACCGCAAGCGGGGCACAATCTGCCGCAGGAGGCGCCGGACACATTCGCCGCCGCTGTCATGGAGTTGGTCAGGGCGTAGGTCAACTTTGCCGCATGGCAAGCGGTGCCGAGAAACGCCATCGTCGTTGTATGCTGGCGCGACGTCATTGAGCGGGCGGGGCTGGAGACGCAGTAGCGGCGGTGCCGTCCGCTTCGGCCTCTGACTAAAACGGCGAGTTGGTGGAACGCCGTGTCATCTAGTTCGTCATGCCCGGCCTTGCTTCGGTGCGCCTGTACCGGAAAGCCCCGGCGAAGACTTGGCCAAGACAAGCCCGGCCATGTCGAAGGAAAAGGTGCTTCAATCCCGCCGCGGGCTGATCTTCCACGTCGCGGCCAGGATCATCGCGGTCATTGCGCCGCTGATGATAGCCGCAACCGGGATGGTGACGGCCAGCGCCGCGGTAGCGGCCCATCCGATCGAGCAGAAAGCTTCCGCGAAGGTCGCCAGTCGGGACGAAGTCTGGCGGCGACGGAACTGGCTGCGTTTGGCCTGGACGCGAAACCAGAGCTGGATGGCAGCGGCAGAGATGGTCGCGACGATGACGCCGAGCGCGGTGATCGCGGCCTGCGTGATCGAGGCAAAGGCCAGCGCGGCGATCAGCGGCGCGAACACCGCGGCGATCACGATCAGCACGACCTCGACCTTGGCGCGCGTGACGCGCGACGGTGGCAGCGGTGCGGTCGCGACCAGATCAGCGGCATCCTCGCCCGAAATCGTCAGCCAGGCGAGACCGCCGGCGAGTTGGCCGGCCGCCATCACGATCACGGGCGTGATCAGCACGATCGCCTCCGAGCTCTCCGAAAAACTTCGCCACAGCATCAGGGCCGGCGGCACCAGATAGAGCAGTTGCATCAGGCTCTGCGATACCAGCCACGGGTCGCGTCGCAGCAGCAGCAATTCCTTGGCGCGCAACGTCTGCTGTCGCGACCCACCGCGAAACGCGGTGGCTTTAGGCCCGCTGCGGGCCGAGCGTGCCGTCGCCGCAACGCTGACGGCGGTGCCGGCAAATCGCGGCGAGAAGATCGCCATCACGGCGCCGAGCAGCACGAGCCCGCCGGCCAGCAACAGCGACAGCACCGCGCCGTCGCCGATCGCGGCGCGGGCCGGCCACCACAGCGGACTGTCGAGCGCGGGCGCATAGGCCGCTGTCGCGTCCGATGTCAGAATGGCAAAGCGTGACAGCGTGCCGTAGGAGAGGATCGCCGCGACCTGGAGCGCGATGACGAAGCCGGCGCCGATGACGGCGGCCACGACCTGCGCCACCAGCCGCGTGCGGCTGGGCCCGATCAGCCGGAACAGCAATACCGTGATCGCAATCGCAACCGCCGCGGCGGTGAGACCGATGGCGATGACGACACCGAACGCGGAGAGCCATCGCAAGCCTCCGCCGATCGCGAGAACATCGACGAAGGGCGTGGACAACAACAGCGCCATGCCCGTGACCGACAGCGCGATCGCGACGATCCGCACCGAGAACACGTTGGCGAGGTTGGCCGGCGACGACATGATGAGGTCGAGGTCGGCGCGGGCGTAAAACACCCGCGTGACCGACTCGATGGCCTGCGACAGCATCAGCGCCCAGGCGAGGAAAATGGTCGCGGTGATGACGATCAGCTCGGGCTTGCCGAGCGGAAGCGTCAGGTCGGCAAAACGGCCGATCACCGCATAGGCGGGCAGATGCATGACGGCGGCGAACACGATCAGCGCGATGATGGCGCGCTTCCGCCTGCCCCGGCTGCCGGTCATCATCGCCAGCCATTCGCGCCAGGCCAGGCGGATTTCGTGCCGGGCAAACCAGGCCAGCGCCGCGGTCGAGTTCATGCGGCTGCCGCTTCCGTGTCGACCAGCGCGATGAACATGTCCTCGAGGCTGGTGTCGTTGCGGCCGTTCTGCTGGCGCAGTTCGGCGAGCGTTCCTTCGGCGACGAGGCGACCGGCGGCAATGACACCGATGCGGTCGGCCATCCGCTCGGCGACTTCGAGGATATGCGTCGTCATGATCACGGTACAGCCCAGGCGGACGCGCTCGCTGAGCAATCCCTTGACGTGACGCGCCGACAGCGCATCGAGGCCGGTGAGCGGCTCGTCCAGGATGATCAGCCGCGGGTCGTGCACCAGCGCGCCGGCCAGCGCAACCTTCTGCCGCATGCCCTTGGAAAATCCCTCGCAGCGTTCATGCAGGTGCGGCTCGAGTCCGAGCGACGCCAGAAGTGCGCGCGCTGCGGGTGCGGAAACCGCGGGATCGATGCCCCAGAGACCGGCGACGAATTCGAGATATTCCAGCGGCGTCAGCTTGTCGTAGATCATCGGCTCGTCGGAAACCCAGGCCATGATCTGCTTGGCGGCGACCGGATCGGCGAGCGCGTCGACGCCCAATATAGAGACGGTGCCGGCATCGGGCCGCAGAAGGCCTGCGACCATGCGCAAGGTCGTGGTCTTGCCGGCGCCATTGGGGCCGAGCAGGGCGTAGAACTCGCCGGTGCGAACGGTCAGGTCGAGCGCGTCGACCGCGGGGCGGTCAAAACGCTTCGTTAACCCTCGCACTTCGAGCGCCGATACGTTTGACTGCATGACTGCGGGACAATCCGGTTTCGCTTCGTCGTTGCCGGAACATGAACCGAAGAACTTTCGGCGCGGTGAATCGGGCGGTCCAAATCGCGCAGAACCCCGCAACTTCCCGGGCTGCGGCAATTCTGCGCAATTCTTAACAACGCGATGGCTAGCGCTTTATTGACAGCGGTCGGCGCTTTGGGCTCAATGCAACACAGGGACATTTGCCCGCTGTCGGCGCGTTGCATGCCAGATAGCGTGTAGACACAAGATGCGAAAGAGGCGGTCAAAAGAACCGCCCGGCGTCGGGGAGGGAATGATGCTGGACTTTGTTCAGCAGCTGGTGAGTGGCATCGCGCTCGGCTGCGTCTATGGCCTGATCGCGCTCGGCTTTGTGCTTGTTTACAAGGCAACCGAGGTCGTCAATTTCGCCCAGGGCGATTTGATGATGCTGGGCGGATTCTTCGCCTTCACGTTCATCGGCATGCTCGGCCTCAATTACTGGCTTGGATTCGCCGGTGCGGTTATCTGCATGGCGCTGTTCGGCATGCTGGCCGAACGCGTGGTGGTGCGTCCCATCCTGGGTTATCCGCAGTTTTCCATCATCATGGCGACGATCGGGCTCGGATATTTCCTGCGCTCCGTCGTCGGCATGATCTGGGGCACCGACGATTTCAAGATCGATACGCCGTTCAGCCAGGGCGTGCTGCGGATCGGTTCGCTGGTGCTGGCCTATGACAAGCTCTCGGTGATCGCGGCGACCATCATTCTCTGCGCGCTGCTGTATTTGTTCTTCAACCGCACCACGCTCGGCACCGCGATGCGCGCCAGTTCGGAGAACATGCTGGCTGCCTACTACATGGGCATTCCGGTCAAGCGCGTGGTGTCGATCGTCTGGGCGATCAGCGCGGCGGTCGCGACCGCCGCCGGCGTGCTGCTGGCGCCGATCACCTTCATTCATTCCAATGTCGGTCTCGTGCTGGGCCTGAAGGCGTTTCCGGCCGCCGTGCTCGGCGGCTTCGGCTCCATCCCGGGCGCCGTGGTCGGCGGCGTGCTGATCGGCGTGATCGAAAGCATGGCCGGCTTCTACCTGCCGCAGGGCTGGAAGGACGTCGCGCCCTACATCGTTCTCCTGGTGGTGCTGCTGCTCAAACCCGAAGGCCTGTTCGGCATTCATACGCGGAAGAAGGTCTAATGCGGTTCCTGTTCAAGACCGATTACGAAGACGACATCAAGCTGTTTCCGCACAGCGGCTATATCGTCTCCTACGGTATCCTGCTGGCGCTTCTGGCAATCGCTCCCTTCGTGCTTTCCAGCTATCTGGTCAGCCAGCTGGTGTTCGTCTGCATCTATGCCACCGTCGGCGTCGGGCTGCTGATCCTCACCGGCTTCACCGGGCAGGCGTCGCTTGGGCACGCCGCCTTTCTGGCGATCGGCGCCTACACGGCGGGCTATCTGCAGCAGTACAACGTCCCGTTTCCGGTCTACTTCCTCGCCGCCGGCGCGTTGACCGGTCTGGTCGGTGCGCTCGTTGGATTTCCGGCGTTGCGGCTGCAGGGCATCTACCTCGTCATCGCGACGATTTCCTTTGCCTTCATCGTCGAGGAGGTGCTGGCGCGCTGGGAAAGCGTGACCCACGGCAACGAGGGCATGCGGGTCAAGACGCTGACTCTGTTCGGGCAGGCGGTGCCGCGCGACGGCCCAACCTTCTATTTCCTGTGCCTCGGCGTGCTGATCCTGACCATCGTCGGCACGCTCAATCTGCTGCGCTCGCCCACGGGGCGTGCCTTTGTCGCGATCCGCGACAGCGAAACCGCGGCACGCAGCATGGGCGTCAACGTCTCGCTCTACAAGGTGAAGTCGTTCGCGATCAGCGCGGCGATCACGGGATTTGCCGGCGTGCTGTTTGCGCACAAGCTGTCCTTCATCAGCCCCGAGATGTTCACGCTGCAGCTTTCGATCGAGTTCATCATCGTGATCCTGATCGGCGGCACCTTCAGCCTGCACGGCGCGGTGCTCGGCGCGATCTTCCTGGTCATGATCGATCCGTTCCTGACCTACCTGAAGGACGACCTGCCCGGCATCATCGCGGGCGTCACGGCGGCGTTCGGCGCGAGCAAGGAGACGGCGGCGAATGTTCAGAGCAACGTTGCCGCCATTGCATCCGCCAACGGCCTCAAGGGCGCGATCTACGGGGTGATCATCGTCCTGTTCGTGCTGTTCGAGCCGCTCGGCCTGTACGGGCGCTGGCTGAAGATAAAACTCTTTTTCCAGCTATTCCCGCTCTACAAGCGCGCCACCTACAAGCGTCAGAAGATCTACGTGAAGTCGGAGCGGAACCGATGAGCTATTTCCGCGCCGAGAACCTGTCCCTGCACTTCGGCGGCCTGAAGGCGGTCGATTCCGTCAGCTTCGCGGTGGAGAAGGGCGAGATCCTTTCGATCATCGGCCCCAATGGCGCCGGCAAGAGTTCGATCTTCAACCTGATCTCGCGGATCTATCCGCCTACTTCAGGCAGGATCTTCTTCGAAGATCAGGACATCACCGGGCAGCCGGCCTACGAAATCGCCGGCCTCGGCATCGCTCGCACCTTCCAGAACATCGAATTGTTCGAGAACGCGACCATGCTGAGCAATCTGCTGGTCGGTCGTCACAGGCACTCCACCACCCGGCTGTGGCAGGAATTGCTGTTCCTGCCGAATGTGAGAGCTCGCGAAAAAGCCCATCGTCGCAGCGTCGAACAGGTGATCGAGTTCCTGGATCTCGAAGTCTATCGCGACAAGCTGATCTCGGGGCTGCCTTACGGCGTCCGCAAGGTGATCGAGCTCGCGCGTGCCCTTTG
>DATCXE010000677.1:0-10011 GCA_036565985.1 Bradyrhizobium sp. | reverse complement strand
GCGCGAAGCGTACGAACCTCAGATGTGCAATTGCACATCGGGGAATCTCGAGATTCCGGGTTCGGCTCTTCGAGCCGCCCCGGAATGACGCCCGCCGCATCGTCCTGTTCAGCCCGCCGTATTGATGATCTATTTAGCGGTCTATTGTGACACCAGGCGACCCCGGCCGGCGGCACTCGCAACAGGAACCCAGACGAGCCGGCTTTACCCTTTGCTGCTGCTGCCGCTGAGCTGCTCATGCATCTTCACGCGAACAGGGAGGCAGTACGATGACGATCCGGCCCGACCCGACGTTTCACGCATCGCCGAAACTTGCCATGGAAGCTCCGGCGGAGAACTTCGCCTACACCTTGCTGCTCAGTCCCGATTCCTCGAAGCCCGACGCGCTCGCCGTGATCGACGTCAAGCCCGGTTCATCGACCTACAGCAAGATCGTTCACACCGTGACGATGCCCAACAAGGGCGACGAGTTTCACCATTTCGGCTGGAACGCCTGCTCGTCGGCGCTGTCGCCGCTCGCCGGCCACGCCTTTCTCGAGCGGCGCTACCTCATCATCCCCGGCATCCGTTCTTCCCGCATTTACATCGTCGACACCAAGCCGGATCCAACGAGTGCGAAGATTCACAAGATCATCGAGCCCGAGGAAATTTTCAGGAAGACCGGCTACTCGCGGCCGCACACGGTACATTGCGGGCCGGAAGGCATCTACGTTTCGACGCTCGGTGGCGGCGGCAAGGACGGCACCGACGGACCGCCCGGCGTCTTCATCATGGACTGCGAGAGCTTCGAAGTTCTCGGCCGCTGGGAGATCGATCGCGGTCCGCAAACGCTGCACTATGATTTCTGGTGGAACCTGCCGCGCGACTACATGGTGACGAGCGAGTGGGGGCTGCCGCCGCAGTTCGAGAACGGGATCGTGCCGGAAGACCTGCTCTCGAACAAATACGGCCACCGGATCCACTTCTGGGATCTGCGGGCGCGCAGGAATGTCCAGACCATCGATCTCGGCGCCAACCACCAGATGGCGCTGGAAGTTCGCCCCGCACACGATCCCGTTCGCGAGCACGGCTTCCTGGGCGTCGTGGTCGACACCACCAACCTCGAAGGCTCGATCTGGACGTGGTGGCGCGAGGGTGGAAAATTCCACATCGAGAAGACCGCGACGATCCCGCCCGAGCCCGCGCCGAAGGAACAACTGCCGCCGCTGCTGCAGGGCTTTGGCGCGGTGCCGCCGCTGGTCACCGACATCGACCTGTCGATGGACGACAGGTTTCTCTACGTGTCCTGCTGGGGCACCGGCGAGATGCGTCAGTACGATGTCTCAGATCCCAGGAAGCCGAAGCTTGCCGGATCGGTCCGCATCGGCGGCATCGTGCGCAAGACGCCGCATCCGAACGGCAAGGCCTATGCGGGCGGCCCGCAAATGGTCGAGATCAGCCGCGACTGCAAGCGCGTGTACTGGACCAACTCGCTCTATTCGACCTGGGACGATCAGTTCTATCCCGATGGCATGCCCGGTGCCGAAGTGATGGCGATCGCAAAGCCGGGCGGGGGCCTCGAACTGGCAAAGGACTATTGGGTGAGCTTCCCCGACGGATACCGGGCGCATCAGATCCGGCTCGACGGCGGTGACTGCTCGACCGATTCATTCTGCTATCCGTCGGTCTGAATTTGAGCGGAGTGGACTGGACGCCTGCCTGGCTCTGGCTGGCGGTCGTCGCGAGCGGCCTCTACCACGGCGCAAATCCGGGAATGGGGTGGCCGCTCGCCGTTTCGGCCGGATTGATGGAACGGTCTCCGCGAGCGCTGTTTTCAGCGCTTGGGCCGCTGGCCGCCGGCCATCTGCTGGCGATGCTGCTGGTGATCCTTCCGTTCGCGCTGCTGATCACGCTGGTCGAATGGCAGCGCCAGATTCAAATTGGCGCCAGTCTCCTTGTCATCGCCTTCGGCATCTATCGACTTGTTAGCCGCAGCCATCCGAGGGCGCTGGCGCGGATACCGCCGACGCAATTGGGGATGTGGTCGTTTGCGGTTGCCATCGCCCATGGCGCGGGGCTGATGCTGGTGCCGATCTATCTCGGGCTCTGCCGTGAAGCCGATCTCGATAGCGGCCACGCGGCGGCAGGCAGCCTCATCAACGCCAGTCTTTCGACGGCGCTGCTGGTCGCCATCGTGCACGCCACCGCGATGATCGCCGCCGGCGGATGCCTGGCGTGGCTGGTCTATCGCTACCTCGGTCTCAAATTCGTATCGCGGAGCTGGTTCAATCTGGAAACGATCTGGGCCGTCAGCCTCATTCTGGTCGGCGCCATTGCGCTGGTGCTCAGCATTGCAGGGTAGGGTGCGTCAGTCCGATGCGTCTCAAGCTCCTCATGGTGAGGAGCGCGGAACGCGCGGCTCGAACCATGAGGCCCGTCGGTGGCCTTCATCCTTCGAGACGCCCGCTTCTCGCGGGCTCCTCAGGATGAGGGTCTGAGAGGCTTGGATACTCATCCGTCGCTTGACCAATCCATATCTCCGTGGTTATACGTTGATCAATAACCAGCGGGTTATCGATCAAATGCCAACCGGTCACGATGTGCTGTTCAGGACGCTTGCCGATCCGACCCGCCGGGCGATCTTCGAGCGGCTGTGCCGCGAGGGAGAGCAGACGGTGGGGGCGCTGACGGCCCGCGCCGGGATCTCGCAACCGGCCGTCTCGAAACATCTCGGGATCCTGAAGCAGGCAGGCCTGGTGCACGACCGCCACGAAGGCCGCCAGACGCACTACAGCGCGCAGCTCGGCGCGCTCAGTCCGCTGGTCGACTGGACGCGCCAGATGGCCGGCTTCTGGCAAAACCGGTTCGACGACCTCGAAGATCTCCTGAAGAGGATGGACCAATGAACGAAACATCGACCGAAACGCGCTCCGTCGTCGTCGAACGCGAGTTCGCGTTTCCGCCGGAAAAGCTCTGGCGCGCGCTCACGCAGCCGCATCTGATCGAGGAGTGGCTGATGAAGAACGACTTCAAGCCTGCCGTCGACCACCGCTTTAATCTTCGCGCCGATTGGGGTGCCGTCGATTGTCAGGTTCTGACCGTCGAGCCGAACAGAACGCTGTCCTACACTTGGAACGTCACGCGCGACGATGATCCCGGCGGTCTGAAGAGTGTCGTGACCTGGACGCTCACCCCGACGAGCAGCGGGACCCACCTGCGCATGGAGCAGTCGGGCTTCCGGCCGGATCAGCCGCGCTACTACCAGGGTGCCAAATACGGATGGCAGCAATTCGTTGCGAACCTGGAGCAGGTCCTGGGGCGGATCGACTAAAGACTAAAGGGAGAGTCTCGATGAACTGGAATATGTGGATTCGGCAGGTTCACCGCTGGCTGTCGATCGCCTTTACGGTGGCAGTCATCGTCAACGTCGTCGCCATGGGACAGGCGCAACCCGCCGTATGGGTGGGACTGCTGGCGCTGTTCCCGCTCATCCTGCTGCTGGTGACCGGCCTGTACCTGTTCGTACTGCCGCATGTCAGCAGATCGCGCAGCGGGTAACGCTCCGGCGGAGGGGCGACGACAATCATGAAGAAGGCGGCAACGATGTCGAACAGCGGCGCGAAGCAAGCAAAGGGCGGCTCTCCCTCCCGGATGATCGATGCGAGGATCAAGGAACTCGGCGATTGGCGCGGCGAGATGCTCGCGCGGGTCCGAGCGCTCATCAAGCAGGCCGACCCTGATGTGATCGAGGAGTGGAAGTGGCGAGGGGTTCCGGTGTGGGAGCACGACGGAATCATCTGCACCGGAGAGACCTACAAGGCCGTCGTGAAGATGACCTTCGCCAAGGGCGCCTCGCTGGAAGATCCTTCGGGCCTCTTCAACTCCAGTCTCGAAGGCAACACGAGGCGTGCCATCGATATCCATGAGGGCGACAGGATCGATGAAAAGGCGTTGAAGGCGCTCATTCGCGCCGCCGTGGCTTTGAACACATCAACGCGAACTGCAACTCGCCCCGTCCGAGTACAGAAGCGAGCAAAGAGCGCCTGAAGCCGGACCGGATTCGGGTCTGCATCCTCACGCGATGCTGTCGGCGCCATGTCTTGCTTGTAACGCTTGCGTGATGACGAGGCCGCCTTGCCACCGACAGAATGACCGTAACCGCCGAGTCCGCGACAGCACCTGAGGGAAATTGTCGCAATACGCTGCGGTTCCCGAGATCCGCACCACGCTAGTTGCCTGAATTACCGCATGATTTGTCGATGGTGGCTTTCTCGCGCCCGAGGGCTGCAAAACTGCCGGCCCTGCACTTTGACTTGGTGGTGATTCCCAAGTTTAACTAGCCTTGTTTCTCCGACGGGAGTTGGGCAATGAAGCAGGGCCGCCGGGTCTTTGGTTGAGCCGTCCGCATCTTTCGACAGCACGGGATAAGCACCGCATGAGTTCATATTTTCGGCGGCAGCTTGCGGATTACGTCGAATATCATCGCGACCCCTGGAACTGCGCGATGCATGTCTTCGGTATCGTGTTCCTGTTCCTGGCCGCGATCCTTCCGCTCAGCCTGTGGTCCATCACGGTATTCGGGATCGAGACCAGTGCGGCAGCCATCGCTGTCATCCCCGTGCTCGTCTATTGGTTCCTGCTCGACTTCGCGCTCGGCGCCGGGATCCTTGCCGCGGCCATCGTGTTGCTCTCAACGGCTGCCGCGATCGCTGCTCATACGACGACAGCCGGCTTATGGTCGCTGACGGCGATCCTGATTGTCACAGGCGTCGCATCGCAGATCATAGGGCACCGCGTGTTCGAAGGGCGGCAGCCGGCGCTGGTCGACAATCCGACCCACCTGTTGCTGGGCCCGATGTTTGTCATGGCGAAGCTTTTCATCGCGCTCGGCTTCCGGCGCGATCTCGCCAACATCATTCAGGGGCATCCGCAAGGTGCCGCATCTTGATTTCGAATAGTTCGGCTTGAGTGCACCCGTAGCATGACGCGTATACTGGTCACAGGCGGCAGTGGATTCATCGGAAAGCACCTCGCCTCGGCGCTGATCGCGCGGGGTCGGCAGGTGAGGGTGCTCGATCTGCAGCCACCCCCTCGCGCGTTGCCGCAGGTCGAGCATGTCAGGGGATCGGTGCTCGATCGCGACCTCGTGGACCGCGCGATGGACGGGGTCGACGAGGTCTATCACCTGGCCGGCCTGCCGGGGATGTGGGTTCCGCGCAAGGCCGATTTTCACAGCGTCAATTTCGGCGGCACCGAGATCGTCATCGAGACGGCGCGCAAGCGCGGCATCAAGCGCTTCCTGCACTGCTCGACGGAATCGATTCTGTTCCGTGCCTCGCCAACAATGGTTCCTGTCGCCGACGATGCGATGCTGCCGGACGACATGCCGGGTCCATACACGCGGTCGAAGATGCTCGCGGACCGGTTCGCCATGCAGGCGACCGCATCCGGATATCCCGTCATCATCGGCTGTCCCACCATGCCGGTCGGGCCCCACGACCACAACGTGACCCCGCCGACGGCGATGCTCCGGTATTTTCTCAGCCGGCGTCTTCAACTGCATCTCGATTTCGTCGTGAATCTCGTCGACGTGCGCGACGCCGCCGAAGGGCTGATCCTTGCCATGGAGCGCGGACGCGCCGGAGAGCGCTACGTTCTCGGCGGCGAAAGCATGCCGCTGCGACGGGTTCTCGAAATCATGGCCGAGATCAGCGGACGTCGGGTCCGGTGCATTCACGTCAACGGCAAGGTCGCCGAAATGGTCACGGCAACGCTCGAGTTCATCTCCGATCGCGTGACGCACAGGCCTCCATCCGGAACAGCCGAAGGCGTTCGCATCGCGTTGCGGGCGGGTGCCCTGTCGATCGAAAAGGCGCAACGCGAACTTGGCTACGCGCCGGGCCCGGTCGAACCGGTCTTGCGCGAAACCATTGCGCATCTGCTGGACGGCGGCCAAGATCAAACCGAATGGGATTCAACGCCGAGCACGGGCTCTCGACCGTTTCACGTCGAACGCCGGTTCGGCGGTTGATCGAATAGCAAAAGACGGACCGCGGCATGCTGAACGATCCTGGTCAATGGTTCGCTTTCGCCTTGAGTGGCTGGACCACCACCTGGCCCACGCAATTGCTCGCCATCATCTGGATTCTATGGGTCATCAGCTGGGTCGTGGCGTCGTTCTGGTCCGGTCAGACCAAGAAACACGTGATGACCCTGGACTCGCTCAAATATCGCCTGCCCATTCTCGCAGGCGCCGTTCTTTTCATGCCATTGGCCGGCAAGCTGCTGGGGGAAAAGCCGCTCTGGCAGTTCGGCAGCGCCGGCGTCTACCTGCTGGCGTGCCTCGTGCTCGCGGGGATCTCGTTCACATGGTGGGCGAGAATTCATCTCGGGCGTTTCTGGTCGAACGCGATCACGCACAAGGAGGGCCATCAGGTCATTGACACCGGCCCCTACGGGATGGTGCGCCACCCGATCTATACGGGGCTGATCGCAGGGATGCTGGTGACGGGCATCGCGGTCGGAACGGTGACCGCGATACTGGGTGCCGCGCTGATCTCGCTCGGGATGGGATTGAAGGCGCGCATGGAGGAGGGCTTCCTCACGGCCGAACTCGGCGCGGACGCCTACGGTTCGTATTGCCGTCGCGTTCCGATGCTGATTCCGTTCCTGCGACCGACCTGACGCGGTAACGCCTGAGCTAGTTTAGCGTTTCGGTCGTGACGCGGCTGCTGCCGTGGCGACAGGTGGCACGAGGCGGCGCGGAACCAGGATGCGCTGACCCACCGACAGCGGTGCACTGTCAGAAACCTCATTGGCCTGGGTAAGCGACCACAGCGGCACATTGTTGAGTGCCGCGAGCTTCTGCAAGGTGTCGCCCGAGCGGGCGAGCTGCGATGTGCCGCTGTCCCACAGCACCAGCGGGGCATCGGGAGGAACGACGTAGCGCAGCGGCATCGCCTCTTCCCTCGCCGGCAGGGGCGTCGTCGCCAGTTGCGCAATGGCCGTCACCAATTGCTCGTGGAGCGAATCCATCTTTTCGATGTTGATGTGGGTGACTTCTTCGTGCTGCTTCAGATCGAAGCTCGCATAGTGACCCCGGTAACCCTGCTCCGCGACGATATCGCCGCCGCCCAGGACGCTGTCCGACAGGAAAACGTTGATGAAGCGCTCGACGTTCAGCGGCACCTTCGGACTTGCGTGAGCGGGATCGATGGTGACCACCAGGCTCACCGGGATGTTTTCAGATTTCAGGATTCCGGCAAACGTGAGGGCGCACAGCCCGCCCATCGAATGACCGATCAGGACGATCGGCGCGCCATCGTCACGAAAGTCGCGGATCGCCTGATCCGCGATCAACCGGCAAATCGTGAATTCGTAGACGTCAGCGCGGATGCCGGCTTTCTGGAGGCGATCGGTCAGGCGGTCCATCCCGCGCGAAAAGATCGGGCCGAGCGCGCCGCGGAACAGGTAGACGCGCGCCTGCGGCAGCGGCGCGGCCGGCAGCGCGTCGGGAGCGGCGGTTGCCACAGCATTGGTCGTGCGGGCGACCGGACCGGCGACGGCCAGATTGCAGGCGGCCGCCAGGATGCAGGCCGAAAGGGCCGTACGGATCATCACGGCCACAACATGCGTCGGACTTCTCATGTACGTTCCGCTCGCGATTTGGGCGCAAAGCTACGCCCGACCCCAAATGCCGGCGGCGATGCCATCCGGCGTTCTGCGGGTAATCTATCGTGGAGGAATCCGCGGAATTTGCGGCATTCGCAGCTTCTGCGACGGCGTCGCACTACTCGCGTACCGCCGCGGCCCTTGCCGTGCCAGGTTTCACCGCGTTCGCCGCCCCAGGCTGCCGCGGCTTCCGTGAACCCGATGATGGTGCAGACCGGCCGAACACGACGGCGTCGATCTCGCTGATCACCTTGCGCTGCATGATCTGGTTCTTTTCGATCGACATGTGCCCGACGCCCGGCACGTTCTGCACATTGACGTTCTCGAGCTTGCCCTGGAACTGCCCGGTCGTCGCGACCGGCTCGCCGGCGCCGTTGGCGATGTAGAAGTTTATGTAGCGTCCCACGCGCCCCGTGAGCTTGGTGCGAAACACCGAATCCAGGCCGATGGCCAGCTTAACGGGCGCGCCCAGCTGATCCAGCCTGGCGACCATGTCGGGCAGCGCGGTCGCTCCCGAGGAATGCCCGACCAGAATGATCGTCTTGATCCTGCCGCTCCTGTATCCGGCGGCGGCTTCGTCGGCGAGCGACGACCAGGAGGCAAAGTTCGCGACCGTGACGGGAATGCCTTGCGCCCGCAATTGTGCCGCGATGTCATCGAGACCGAGAGAAAAGATATTGAGCACGCCGCGCAGCAGATAGACATGCGCGGTCGAAGCCGCCGGCGCGGAATTCGGTGCGGCCAGCGCAGGGCGTCCGCCGAACGGCAGCAGAAGCAATGCTGCAATCGCTATCGCATACAGTCGAGGCAACGATGCCCGGCCGGAAAAGGACAACCGGCCAGCAAATCCGATATCGCCGCGATGTGGTTTCATTGCGCTCCTCGAAGGGCTGCGAAGTGTTTCGCCACGCAACCGTAGCGCCCGCGGGAACGGAACTGCAATAAACGTGGCGTGAGCGGCCACAATTTACCAATGTGACGTGTCTCCGCCGCAACACCGAAACTACCGGTTTTGGCCGGGTGCCAGAGCAGAACAGGATTGGCCGCATGCCGGGGCCTGGCTCCTAAGACTTTATGCCGATCTTCTCCCTGATGGCGCCGAGTTCCGCTTCGTCCCAGATGCCGATCAGGACGCCGTTCTTCACCTGCAGTTGCTGGTTGGCATAGGCGGCGATCTTTGCGTTCGGCGTCGTGACATGCATCCTCGGATGCAGCGCCCAGTCGAACAGCGCCGATTGCAGCCGCGCCACCACGTCGGCGCAGGCCGGGTCGGCGCCGCGATCAGCAAATTCCTGCGGATCGCTTTCGAGGTCGTAGAGCATCGGCCGGAAACCGGAGGCGTGAATGAACTTCCAGCGTCCGTCGAACACCATGAACAGCCGGCAGCGCTCGATCGGCTGGTTCAGCATCAGCCGGACGTCCTGCATCGCGTAGTCGTATTCGGAGAACACCACCTTGCGCCAGTCGGTGGGCTTGTCGCCATGCAATAGCGGCAGCAATGAGCGTCCCTCCAGGATGTGATCGGGCGCCGTCGCGCCGAAATAGTCGATGAAGGTCGGCGCCAGATCGATCGCCTCGACCAGTGCATCGTTCACGGTGCCGCGCGTGCTGTCGGCAGCAGGCGAGGGGTCGATCACGATCAGCGGGATCTTCGCCGACTGCTCGTGGAACAGATCCTTCTCGCCCATCCAGTGATCGCCGAGATAGTCGCCATGGTCCGAGGTGAACACGATCATCGTGGTGTCGAGCAGGCCGCGCGCTTCGAGGAATTGCATCAGCACGCCCATCTGGTCATCGATCTGCTTGATCAGGCCCATATAGGTCGGAATGACCTTCTCGCGCGCCTCGTTCCGCGCCATGTTCCGCGAATAGCGCATCTCCATATAGGCGGCGAACACCGGATGCGCGTTGGCGCGTTCGCCCTCGGAGCGGATCACCGGCTGCACGTCGGCCGGCCCGTACATGCTGGCGTAGGGCTCCGGCGCGATATAGGGCCAGTGCGGCTTGATGTACGACAGATGCAGGCACCATGGGCGGCCGTCCTCTTCCGCCCCCGCGATGAAATCCATCGCGCGCCGCGTCATGTAGGGCGTCTCGGAATGCTCGTCCGGCACGCGCGCAGCCTTGTCGGCGTGAACCAGCAGCCAGCCGTTCTGCAAGGTGCCGTCAGGCGCCGCGCCTGAATTGGCCCAGTGCTCCCAGGGATTGGGGGCATCGAAGCCCTGTTCGCGCAGATAATTGTCGTAGGCCGGGCGCGGCCGCCCCGTCGGATGCAGGCCGTCATCGCGCTCATAGGGCTCGAAGCCGCACTCCGAGACGTGCACGCCGATGATCGAGTCCGGGGGGATGCCGAGATTCTTC
>DATCXE010000675.1:0-6908 GCA_036565985.1 Bradyrhizobium sp. | reverse complement strand
TGGCGGCTTCCGCTGCCGCCATGAAGAAGATCGCCGATGCGGCCGACCCGCTTTACAAGACGCTGGACGACAGCCAGAAGCGCCGGCTCGCCGTGCTGACCCGTATGGACCGCTGGTCCGGCGGCCGGGGAGGCTGGCGCCACCACGACCGCGAAATGGGCATGGATCGCGACTTCGACCGCGATCAGGACCGTCGTGGCTACGACCGGAACCGGTATGACCGGGATGGCGGGCAGGACCGGGGCGGGCCCGAGCGGCTCTGATCCGCCCGCCAGATCCGGGATCGGCCCAACACCGGGCAGAAGCCGCTGGAATCCAGCGGCTTTTTGCCATTTCCGGTCCCCGCCAAAGCGCGGGAAAACTTGGTCCCATTTGCTGGACATCCCGGGGTCGCTTTGCTAAACGACGCGCTCTCGCGAAGGCTTCTTCCGGATCCAAGCATCCGGGCGCATAGCTCAGTTGGTAGAGCAGCTGACTCTTAATCAGCGGGTCCCAGGTTCGAGCCCTGGTGCGCCCACCAAGCCTAAGCAGAAATTGAACACCTCCGGCGGTAACGGCACATGCGCCGACGATGGTTGGTTCTGCGTTCCGGCAAGCAGGAAGGCGACCGGCCCGGCGACCTTGAGATTGCGCCATTTCTTGCCTGCCAGAATTTCCCAGGCGGGAACGACAACGATCAGCGCGAGATTGCGACGTCGATCGCTGTCGCGGGCAATCATCCGACGTCGGCGGAAATCGCCACGACGATCCCTGCGGCGACCCGCACCAGAACGAAGAGAAACGGCCGGAAGCCACGGCACAGCAAGGCGGGACCGTCGTAGGCGCGCAGCCGCGGCACGGTGATTCCTGTGGTCATGCTGGCTTCCGGTGATCTGCCAGGAAGGGCCATGGGTGGAGGCCGATGCGCCTACTTCTTCTTGCCGTCGGCGTCGAACTGCTTGAGATAGGCGAGCAGGTCGTTGGATTTTTGTTCATCCTTCAGTCCGGCGTAGATCATCTTGGTGCCCGGGATTTTCGCTTTCGGATCCTTGATGTACTCGCGGAACGTTGCCTCGTCCCATGTGATGCCGGAATCCTTGTTGGCGGCTGAGTAGTTGTAGCCCGGCACGCTGCCGGCCTTGCGGCCGATGACGCCGTTGAGAAGTGGACCGACACCGTTCTTGGCGTTCTCACCCATCTGATGGCAGGTCTTGCAGACCCCGAAGACCTTCTCCCCGGCGGCGGCGTCCTGTGCCCGGACATCGCCGGAACATGCCACCGTCAGCAACGCTACGAACATAAGACTTCGCATTCCATTCTCCCTTTTTTCCGTTCGCCCGTTCCCGGCGCGAACCGTTGGCTTCCTTCACTTGGCTGACCGGGATGTTTCCGATGTCGGACGACCGGTCGTCTCAAACGCCGTAGACGTGCAGGCCTCCGTCACTGGTGACCAGCCTGACCTGCAGGCCCGGCCGCCCGGTCGCGATGCCGTCGATCCGCGACGCGGGCATCAGGCTGAAGGCAGTCGAAAGCGCATCCGCCTCGGTGGCGGTAGGCGCGATGACGCTGACAGTCCGATAGAGCGCGGGACTGCGTCCCGTTCGGGGATCGAATAGATGCGTGAAGCGCCCCGCCGGATCGAAGCGGAAGCCCGCGCCCGCCGTGGTCGCGACCGCTCGGTCGACGAGGGCGACAGTTTCTGTGAGCGCGCCAGGCTTGTCCGGATCAGCGAGCCCGATGCGCCACGGCGTCCCGTCCGCTCTCGCTCCGAGCGCGCGTATCTCCCCCATGTTGACGAGGGTCGTAGACAGCCCGCGGGCGCGCAAGACATCCACGACACGGTCGGTGGCGTACCCCTGGGCGATGCCGTTCAGCGTGATCGCGGCGCCATGCCGGAGGAGCGCCACACGCTCTTCGCTGACGCGCAGGCCGCTGCGGCCCACTTTCGCCAGCGCCTCCGTGAGCCTCTCGGCCGGCGGACCATCGGGATCCGGTTTTTCCGACGAGAAGTGTTCGGCGTAGAGCCGCCACAGCGGCTGAACGGTGGGATCGAACGCGCCGTCGGTAAGGTCGGAGAACTGCAGCGAGGCCTTGAGCAGCGCGACCATGTCGGGCTCCGGAGCAACCAGGATGCCGCTCCGGTTCAGGGCGCAAATGGCGGAATCCGGCTGGTACAGGCTGAACTGCCGCTCCAGCCGTCGTACCTCCGCCAGGCAGACCTGGACGAGCCTTTCAGCTTCCTCCCGATCGGGATGAAAGATGTCGATGGATACCTGCGCGCCGAGCGCCGATCCGCGCCATCGCACCGCCTCGCCGGCCGAGGTGCGTCGCCCGCCGGAAAGAAACGCGGAGCCTCCGGTCGCAGCAGCGATGGCGATCATGCGTCGGCGCGTGAGATTTGCTGGTGCCATCGGAAGCCTCGTCAGTTGACGTGGACGCTGGGGCGTTGGTGCCCGGTTTGATCGCCGGCGGCGCTGTCGCTGCCGAGCACGTAGCCGCTCGGAATCTCCGCGAACGTGACGACCTTGCCGCCATTGGTGGCGGCGAAGGCGTCGGCAGCGGCGCGATTGCCGAACGGAACGGCCTCGGCGGCCCCCATTCCTCCTTGCTTGCGGCTCTCAATGACGAAGAATGCCTTCCTGGCGTCGATCCAGTTGGTTGCTCCCGGCTCCTCCCAACTGGGGGCGCGAGCCATGTCGGACACGTAGATCGCGCGGATATCACGGGGCTGATCCGGCATCAGGGTGAAGGCCGCGGTGTCGCGCACCGAGGTGAACCAGTACGGGTCGATGCGGCTTGCGGTGATGATCTGGCCCTTGGGGCCGGGGTGTTCGAGCACGTTCATGCCGCAGAAGACCCCCATGGCATCGCTATTGAGCGCAACGGGCGGCGGCATGACGGAATCGCTTCCGTCCCGATTGCAGCCCGCGAGGACGAGCGCGACGATCATGCACAAGATCCGCAGGGTCATAACTCCCTCCGTGCGAAGAACGCGGCCGCAAGCCCGAGCGGCGCGACGACCCAGGCGGTCAGTCCCATCAGCAGCGCGCCGACGCTGGTCGTCGCGGTGCCGGCAAGTCCCGCCATGCCGGAAAACTGGCTGACGTTGAAGCCAGTCAAGTTCGTCATCCGGTACAGGTCCGTCGGATTGAGGAACAGTAGCGCTTCAAGAACGGACGCGGAGACGAACTTCCCCTGATCGACGACCAGCACCCCGAGCAATGCCATGTCGAACACCAGCACCATCAGCAGCCAGACTCCGACCGAGATTCCGGCGGCGGTCCCCCGGTCGCGGACCAGGCTGCTGATCAGATATCCGACCGCCACGAAGACCGCACCGAGCATGATCGACGTCCCGAGCATCGAAGCGAAGGCGTACCAGCTTGCGGCGAGCACGGAGACACCTGTAATCGCCAGGGCGGCGGCCGCGGCGCCGTAGCCGATAACGGTCGCGAAGGCGAGGATCAGGACATGACCGCAGAATTTGCCGAGGATCACCTGACCTCGGCCGACCGGGTAACTCAGCAGAAGCATCATGGTGCCGCGTTCCATCTCGCCGACCACGGCGTCGTGCGAGATCAGCAGCGCGATCAGCGGGAGCAGGAAGATCGTCAGGCTCGACAGGCTGACGACGACAACGTCGAGCGCCCCCGCGCCGACATTCCCGGTGGGCGCGCTTCCCAAAAAGGTCAGTGACAGCGCGAGCGCGGCCAAAAGCAGGGTGGTTGCGAGGACCCAGCGGTTCCTCAACCCTTCCTGAATCTCCTTGATGGCTATGATGAAGACGGTCCTCACGAAGCCCCCTCCTGCGAATTCAGGAAATGTGCGTAGAGCTCGTCGAGGGTCGGCGCCGCGATCTCGATGTTGGTGACGCTGGGATCACTAGCCGCAGCGCGCAGCACGTTCATCTTGCGCGTCTCATCGGGCACCAGCAGTACACGTCCGCGCGGGGTCGCGATACTTGCGCCGTTCATCCACGCCGAGGGAACGCTGGCGCCGGGCGCAAAATCGAGCGAAACCCGGATCGGCAGTTGTGAGATCGAGCGCAGTTCCGAAAGGGTGCCTTGCGCGACCAACAGCCCACGGTTCATGATGAGGACATGCTCGGCACGATCCTCGAGTTCGTTCAGCGCATGCGACGAGATCAGCACCGTGGCGCCATCGTCGCGGAGTTCGTCCAGTATCTCATAGAAGGTCTGTCGCAGCGCGGGGTCCAGTCCCGTCGTCGGCTCGTCAAGCAGGAGCACCCGGGGCCGGCCAAGCAGCGCCTGCGCCAGGCCGAGGCGCTGGCGCATGCCCTTCGAATAGGTTCCGACCCGGCGGTCGGCCGCATCGGTCAGGCCGACGCGATCGAGAATGGCCCACGCTTTCGATGGCTTGATGTGCTTCAGCCGCGCATAGAACGAAAGCGTTTCCCGTCCGGTGAGCGCAGCATTGAACGCGACGTTTTCCGGCAGATAGCCAAGCAGCCGCCGCGCGGAGAATTCACCGGCGGCGGGATCCTCGTCAAGCACGCGGATTGAGCCGCGATCGGGGCGGATCAACCCCAGCATCAGCTTGATCAGCGTCGTCTTGCCCGCCCCGTTGTGTCCGACCAGGGCGCTGAGCCGCCCCGGGACGAGGTCGAAGGAGACGTCGCGCAGTGCGCGAACCGCGCGGTAGTTCTTCACGACGCCGATCACCGAGACGGTGGGGATCATTTCCGAACCTCCTTGCCCGAGGGCTTCGGCGGCGGCGCGATCAGGGGGTGGCTATCGACGACGCCACCCGGGTAGAGGGCGGGAAACTGAGCCTGGGCCCACCGCAGCACCTGGACCGCGGGGCTGTTGATCAAGACCTTTGCGGAGGGCGCGGTCCACAACACCCGGTCGACGAGATCGTTGGGCCGGTAGGCCGTGTCGGCGATGCCGTCGCCGTCGAGATCGAAGGCCGGGTTGTCGCTCCAGTAGTTGCCGCGGCCACCCCTGGACCAATCGAGGTTTCGGGTACCGACGTATTTGACCTGATTTTGATTGCCGACGAAGGCGTTTCCGGTGATCTCGTTGCCTTCGGACCCGGCCGTGAAATGAACGCCGATGGCGCAGCGCTCGAACCAGTTATTCCGGAACCGGTTGTGGTTCGTGTTGTAGATGAAGACGCACTTTTCCGGGCCGCTCCGCAAGCTCTGCTCGCGCTTCGTCTCCGGGATCATGCCTCGCTCGTCGTCCGGCCCTTCTTCGCCTCCGGCCGACACCGTATCCAGGAGCCCGCCGGTGACACGGTTTCCATCGATCTCGGCGTAATTGGCGTAATTGAAGAGAATCCCGTGATCGCGATCACGATCGGATATGTTGTCGCGGATCACCAGCCGGTTCGAATACATGATGGCATAGCCGACATGGTTTCCGACCGAGACGTTGCCGCTGACTTCGCTGTCGTTGGTGTACATGTAGTGGACCGCGAAGCGGACATGTTCGAAGCGGTTACCGACGAAGCGGTCCTTGCGGCTGGAAATGGTGAAGATGCCGTCGCGGCCGTAACGGAAGGTGTTGTCCGCAATGGTGACATCGGGCGCATTCCAGAGCGAGACGCCGTTGCCGGCCTCGCTGAGACGACCGCCGCGCAGCCCTTCGATCACGTTGCGGGCGACCCGCGACCCCGCGGCCCCGTGGACGTAGACGCCGAACAGGTTTCCAACCAGGCGGTTGTTCTCGATCGTCGCGCGCGCGGCCGTCTTCTGGAGAAAGATTCCGGAATTCATCGCCTGCAGGTCGCGCCCGGACCCCCGGACGGTCACGCCGCGGATGGTCACATCGGGCGCCGTTACCGTGACGACGTTGCCCGCCCCGCCGCCGTCGAGCACGGTGCCAGGGCGTCCGTTCAGCACCAGCGATCTATCGATGCGGATCGAGCCGTAGTACTCCCCCGGAGCAAGTTCGACGACGTCGCCGTCCCGTGCGCGATCCAGCAGCGATTGCAGGGGCTGGTCCGGCGCAGCCGTCAGCGTCTCCGCGTTGGCGAAGCCGGACAATCCGGCGGCGACGAGCGCCGCCGGAAGCATGCGTGACGGGAGACGCACGGTGCCGCTCCCGATCAGACCGATTTCGGTTCGACGAACATGCGGCCCTTCATCTCCATGTGCATGGCGTGACAGAACCAGGAGCAGTAGTACCAGAACACGCCGGGCTTATCGGCGGCGAATGTCACCGATGCCGTAGCCATCGGTGCGACCTCCATCGCGACGCCGTAGTTGACGATGCAGAAGCCGTGCGTCAGGTCCTCCACCGCGTCGATATTCGTGATGTAGACGGTGACCTCATCGCCCTGTCTGACCTGGAACTGCTCGAGGCCGAACGCCGGCGCGGTCGAGGTCATGTAGACGCGCACCTTGTTGCCGTCGCGGATGAGCTTGGAATCCGCTTCGAGGTTGATGCCGTCAGCCTTGGCCTGTTTGACTGCGTCCGCAAACATCGGATCGGCGCGGTCCCAGATCGAGATCGGATTGATCTTGGAACGGTGCACGATAGTGGCGTCATGGGGCTCGGCGAAGCTCGGACCGTCGTGAACGAGCACCATCTTGTCGCCCGAGATGTCGATCAACTGATCGTTCTCCGGCTTCAGCGGACCGACGTTGAGGAAGCGATCCTTCGAGAACTTGTTCAACGAGATCAGCCATTTTCCGTCCGCCTCCTTGGTCTGGCCCATCGAGGAGTGGTTGTGGCCGGGTTGATAGTGGACGTCGAGCTTGTGGAGGATGGGATCTACCTTCTCGCCCTTGAACGCCCGTTTGGCGAGCTCGATGCTCCACTTGCAGACCTGGCTGTCGAGGAACAGCGTCGTATAGGCGTTGCCCTTGCCGTCGTAGGCCGTGTGCAGAGGCCCGAGGCCAAGTTCGGGCTCGGCGACCACCACGTCGCGCGGCTTGATCTTGTCGTCGAACAGCTGGTCGA
>DATCXE010000649.1:0-10917 GCA_036565985.1 Bradyrhizobium sp. | reverse complement strand
CTACTCCGCCGAGATGGGCGGCCGCGAGCACTAAGGGATTAAGCTTGCCATCGGGGGCCGGCACCACCATCACCACCCGCGGCACGCCCGCGACTTTCGCCGGCACCGCGTTCATCAACACGGAAGACGGATACGCCGCGGTGCCGCCGGGCACGTAGAGCCCGACCGCATCGACCGCGCTCCAGCGCCAGCCGAGCTCGACGCCCAGCGCATCGGTGAAGCGCTCGTCCTTCGGCAACTGCCTGTTGTGGAAAGCCTCGATCCGGTCGCGGGCGAATTTCAGGGCGTCGAGCGTGGCGGCGTCGCAGGCCTTCACGGCGGCATCGATCTGGGCCGCAGTGACGCGCAGGCCGGCGGCGTCGATGTCGAGCCGGTCGAATTTCTTCGTTGCCTCGATCAGGGCGGCGTCGCCGCGCGCGGCCACGTCGTCGACGATGGCGCGGGTGGCGCGCTCGACATCGGCCGAAATCTCGCGCTTGGCGGCGAGAAACGTCGCAAACCGCTCGTCGAAATCGGCGCTGCGTCTGTCGAGGCGAACGGGCATGGTGGCTTTCTTGGGATCAGGTCGGAGGCCTATGCTCAATGGCGCGGCGGCCAAGGGCCGTCAACCCTTTGGGGGCCGGATTGAGCACCGTCATTCCGGGGCGATGCGCCAGCATCGAACCCGGAATCTCGAGATTCCGGGTTCGCGCTACGCGCGCCCCGGAATGACGGGGGTATTTTCACCCCTCCGGCCCCAGCGGGGCGGCGGCGAGGTCGCTGGTACCGAGGTCGTCGGCACCGAGGTCGGTCAGCTCGCATTCCAGGCACTCGACGTCCAGCCGAAGCGCCCCGCCGTGGCTGAACAGGAGGATCGCGCTGCCGCCCGGAGCCTCGCCGGGATGGAATTCGATCCCCACCAGCTCCAGCATCGCCTCGGGCGCGTCCAGATCGATGTTGCGCGACTTGCATGCCAGCACCCGGTCGAACCGTAACGCCGCGATCGAGCGGCGCGGGGCGGTTCCGCCCGACAGCGTCTGCTCCCAGTCCAGCCGGTTCATGCCGACCACCAGCCGCTTTTCGTCCTGCCGCCAGACGATGTCGGAGGCCTGCACGCGGGCATCCTGCACATGGGCGGAGATGACCGCGAGATCGTCGGCATCGAGCGCTATCAATTTGAGCTGTTCGGGTGCCGGCATGCCGGGATCCTTACCTTTAGTTTGCGCGTATCCTGATCGCAAAACCGGTACCCACTTTTGCGGGATACGCGCTAGTCGCTGATGCGCTGGATCGATGCGCCGCAGGCCGAGAGCTTTTCCTCGAGCCGCTCGAAACCGCGATCCAGATGATAGATCCGGTTGACCATGGTTTCGCCCTCGGCCGCAAGGCCCGCGATGACCAGCGACACCGAGGCACGCAGATCGGTCGCCATCACGGGCGCCCCGCGCAGCCGCGCGGTTCCGTCGATGGTCGCGGTCTCGCCGTCGAGCGAGATTCGCGCGCCGAAGCGCGCCAGTTCCTGCACGTGCATGAAGCGGTTCTCGAAGATCGTCTCCGTGATCTGCGAGGAACCGCCGGCACAGGCCATCAGCGCCATCAATTGCGCCTGCAGATCTGTGGGGAAGCCCGGGAATGGCGCGGTCGAGACCGTCACCGGCCGGATCCCCGCGCCGTTCCTGGCGACGCGGATACCGTCATTATTGACGGTAATTTCGGCGCCGGCCTCGGTCAGCACGTCGAGCGCCGACTGCAGCAGTTCGGGGCGGGCTCCGGCAAGCTGCACGTCGCCGCCGGTCATCGCGACCGCCATCGCATAGGTGCCGGCCTCGATCCGGTCGGGCAGCACGGTGTGCCGCGCGCCGTGAAGTCTCTCCACGCCTTCGACCACGATCCGCGGCGTGCCGGCGCCGGTGATGCGCGCGCCCATCTTGTTGAGGCAATCGGCGACGTCGGCGATTTCGGGCTCGCAGGCGGCGTTGGTGATGATGGACGTGCCCCTGGCGAGCGTCGCCGCCATCAGCGCCACATGGGTGCCGCTCACCGTCACCTTGGGAAATTCGATCGCAGCGCCACGCAGGCCGCCGGGCGCTTTCGCCACCACATAGCCGCCGTCGATGGCAAGGTCCGCCCCGAGCTTCTCCAGCGCCATGATCAGGAGATCGACCGGCCGCGTGCCGATCGCGCATCCGCCCGGCAGCGAGACTTTCGCCTCGTGCATCCGCGCCAGCAGCGGCGCGATCACCCAGAAGCTGGCGCGCATCCGCGACACCAGTTCATAGGGCGCCGTGGTGTCGATGATGTCAGCGGCCGAGATGTGCAGGGTCTGGCCCTGGTAGGCACGATCGCCCGGCCGCTTGCCCGCGGACATGATGTCGACGCCGTGATTGCCGAGAATGCGCTGCAGCTGCGCGACGTCGGCAAGCCGCGGCACGTTGTCGAGGATCAGCGTGTCCTCCGTCAGCAGCGCCGCGATCATCAGCGGCAGGGCGGCATTCTTCGCACCCGAGATGGCAATGGTGCCGTTGAGCTTGCTGCCACCGACGATCCGGATGCGGTCCATGCAAAACCCCCTTGCTATGCACAAATGACAGGACAGATTGGTCCAGGCTCAAAAGCTTGGAAGTTTACGGCTATTTGATGGGGCGAAAGGCTGATTTGCCCGACCAAATCCAGTGCCCGGCATCATGCCACCTTCCGCACGCCTTGGCTGTCGGCGCGGTTTGTGGTTTGACCATGATGGTCGAGCATATCCGGCTGTCCGCTGGCGTGGCTCATGCTGATGTCAGCAGGACAGCACATTCTCGCCGGCTATGGATTTTCGGCAACAATCTGCCCGACAAGAAATGGAGTTTGAAATGAAGATCAGCGCACGCAACCAGCTCAAGGGCACCATCGTCGACGTCGTGAAGGGCGCGACCACGTCGCATATCCGGATCGATATCGGCGGCGGCGTCATCGTCACCTCCTCGATCACCAATGAGGCGGTCGACGAACTCAAGCTTGCCAAGGGCAAGACGGCCACAGCGATGATCAAGGCGAGCGACGTGATGGTTGGCGTCGATTGATCGATCGCCGTGCCCTGATCGCGGGCCTGTCGGCGGCGCTCGTTGCGCCGCGGCTTGCGTTCGCGCAGACGATCAAGGATGCCGCGGGGCGCACGGTCGCGATTCCCGCGAAGGTATCGCGGGTGTTTCCGGCCGGACCGCCGGCGGCGATCCTGCTCTATACGCTGGCGCCGGACCTGCTGCTCGGCTGGGCCCGCGCCAACCGGCCGGAAGAATGCGCCTACATGCTGCCGGATATCTGCACGCGTCCGGAGGTCGGCCGTCTCACCGGGCGCGGCAATACCGCCAACCTGGAAACCGTATTGGCGCTGAAGCCCGATCTCATTCTCGACGTCGGTTCGACCAGCGCCACCTTTGTCTCGCTGGCGGATCGCGTGCAGGAGCAGACCGGCATTCCCTACGCCTTGCTGGATGGCCGCTTTGCGGACATTGCCGCCACCTACCGCACATTGGGCACGCTGCTCGGCCGGCCGGACGATGCAGAGAAGCTGGCGCGCTACGCGGACGAAACGCTAAAGACGATCCTTGGCCGCATCGAACAGGTTGCCGCGAACGAGCGGCCGAAGGTCTATTATGCGCGCGGGCCGCGCGGGCTTTCGACCGGGCTCGGCGGCTCGATCAATGTCGAGACCATCGAAATGCTCGGCCGCAACGTGGCCGGCGAAACCCAGGGCGGCCTCGCCAATGTTTCGATCGAACAGGTGCTGGTGTGGAATCCGGACGTGATCGTCACCATCGATCAGGAGTTCGCAGGCACCGTGCGCAACGATCCGTCCTGGGCCGCGGTCAAGGCGGTGCGCGACAACCGGGTCCATCTATCGCCAAAAATGCCGTTCGGCTGGGTGGATTTTCCGCCATCCGTCAACCGCCTGATCGGGCTGTGGTGGCTCGCCAAGATTCTTTACCCGGAGCGCTTTCCGGAAGACCTGCGGTCGCTGACGGCGGACTTCTACACGCGTTTCTATCACGTCACGCCGTCACCGGCGCAAATCGACCATGTACTTGCGGGCCGGGATTGATAGCCTTCGGCGCATGAGCCAAGTCCAATGAGTCCTGCCCGATCCGCCCTGCCCGGCTTTGCGATCGCGATCGCGGTCCTGATTGCAGGCCTGCTGCTGGCGCTGACGGTCGGGCGCTATCCGATCTCGCTCGGCGACCTCATCGGCGTGCTGCTGGCAAAAGCCGGCGGCCCGCGCGGCGATATTTCGCCGGCGGTCGAAAGCGTCATATGGCAGGTGCGCGGGCCGCGCGTGATGGCGGCGATGCTGGTTGGCGCCGCGCTCGCGGTGGCCGGTACGGCGTTTCAGGGATTGTTTCGCAACCCGCTGGTCTCGCCGGATATTCTGGGAGCATCGTCGGGCGCGGCGCTTGGCGCGGTGCTCGGCATCTATCTCTCGCTCGGCGTGTTCGCGATCCAGGCCATCGCCTTTGTCGGCGGGCTGATCGCGGTCGGCATCGTCTACGTGATCGGCGCGGCGGTGCGTTCGCGCGATCCGATCCTGGTGCTGGTATTGACCGGCGTCGTGGTCGGATCGCTGTTCGGCGCCGGCGTCGGCCTCGTGAAATATCTCGCCGATCCCTACAACCAGTTGCCGGCGATGACGTTCTGGCTGCTCGGCAGCCTGTCTGCGACCGGCGTTCCCGACCTGTTGCCGCTGTTCGGCCCGGTCGCGATCGGCACCGCCGTCCTGATCGCGCTGCGCTGGCGCATGAACGTGATGTCGCTCCCCGAGGAGGAGGCGCGCGCGCTCGGCGTCGCCACCGGACCTCTGCGCATCGCCATCGTTGCCGCCGCGACGCTGGTCACATCGGCGAGCGTCGCCACTGCCGGGATCATCGGCTGGGTCGGCCTCGTCGTGCCGCATCTGGCGCGCTCGCTGGTCGGCCCTGATTTCGCGCGGCTGCTGCCGGCGGCGGCGATCCTCGGCGGCGGCTACCTGCTGCTGATCGACACGCTGGCGCGCACGATGGCGCAGGTCGAAATTCCGCTCGGCATCCTGACCGCCGTGATCGGCACGCCGTTCTTCATCTGGCTGCTCGCCAGCGTGCAGAAGAACTGGTCATGATCCTCGAGGGCCATCAACTCACGATCGGCTATCCGGACCGCGTCGTCGGCACCAACCTCGACGTCAAGCTGCAACGGGGCGAAGTGCTGGCGCTGCTCGGACCGAACGGCTGCGGCAAGACCACGCTGCTCAAGACTCTGCTCGGGCTGCTGGCGCCGCAGGCGGGCGAAGTGCGGCTCGACGGCGCGGCGCTATCGGCGCGTTCCATCCGCGAACGCGCACGCCTGATCGCCTATGTGCCGCAGACCCATGTCGCGACATTCGCATTCACGGTGGAGGCGGTGGTGCTGATGGGCCGCACCGCGCACGGCGACCTGTTCGCCCGGCCGTCCACGAAGGATCGCGAGGTCGCAGCCCACATGCTCGATCGTCTCGGCATCGCGGCATTGGCGCAACGGCCCTACACCATGATTTCGGGCGGCGAGCGCCAATTGGCGCTGCTGGCGCGCGCGCTGGCGCAGGAGCCGCAATTCATCGTGCTGGACGAGCCGACCGCCAATCTCGACTTCGGCAACCAGGGCAAGGTGATGCGCGAGATCCGCGCACTGGCGGCTGGCGGCCTCGGCGTCCTCTTCACCACCCACGATCCCAATCACGCGCTGCGCGCCGCCGACCGCGCCTATCTCCTGCGCAGCGGCGAGCGCCTCGCCGAAGGACCGGTGCAACAGATCCTGACGCGCGAACGGCTGGAGGCGCTGTACGGCGCGCCGGTGCACACGATCACCGATGCGACCGGAACGGCGTTCATTCCGGGGTGAGGTGAAGGCCGAACCGGGACGTACTGACAAAGCGAGAGATGTTCGCTTTTGAAGAGGTGTGCTGAGTCACCCAGGAATTTCGGCCTTGGACCCGTAGTGGACGCGGAGGGCAACGCAGTGGAAGTGGGACTTCGGCGCAGCAATCGGTTCAGTTTGGGCGGTTTGCGCTAACGCATCATTCACCAGGAGCGTCGCGCTACCTCGCAAGCTTCGAGCGATATTAACGATTCACGTCCATCGCTGATTGCCGTCGATGGAGTCTTTCAAAATGCGGTTTGTCAGATATGTACTCATGGCCCTCGTAACGGCCTTCCTGTTGTCCTATTGGGCATCAGCCGGATTCCCGACATGGCTGCGGACGAGCGTCTCAGAGCTGAAGGCGAGCGCTGACATGCCGACCTTCGGCGAAGGAGCCCAAAAGCTTGCTGAGGAACAGGCAAAGGAAAGGGCCGATCGCCTCCAGCAGCCCGACGATCCCATCACGGCCCCGCTCCGGCGCGATGCCGAGGCCGCCGCTATCGGCTATGCTAGGTCGCCCTGCAGTGCAGACGTTCGTGCAACTGCGATGACTGCAATTACCGCCTACGCATCGCGCTTTAACGACATTCTGCAGTGTACCATCGCGACCTTCTGTCCTGACAAGAACAGGGAGGCCTTTCGCCTGGCGATCATTGATCCCCGCGAAACACCCACTCGGGACGCCATCACACGCGCACATAAGATGGGCGGATTGAACGCTGACGACTTTCCCCCATCCGTCCAACCGCTGGTCGCTTACCTTCTCGACACGCGCGGGCCGATCGACTCCAGTTGCCCGACGCCGCCACGGTGACCATGGAAGTCGGGGCGCGATTTCGCGATAATGAGGCGTTAAGTTGTGCGGCACGTTTTCCATGCAACGGGTAATCTACCCGCAACCATACGGTCGACGGCGTCGCCCAGTCTCCGGGATGCAGCGCTTTGTGATGGAAATGGCCGGAGCCCGAGCGCATATTCGCGCCATGGAAAAACTCATCGCAGCGTCCTTTGTTGCAGCCGTTCTGGTCTTCGCGTGGACCTACGTGATAGTGGCGCGATCCGAACCACGGAAGCGAAACTAAGCCCAACGGTTCTGTCCGCGCGAACGGCTGGAAGCGCTCTACGGCGCGCCGGTGCAGACGATTACCGACGCGACCGGGACAGCGTTCATTCCGGGGTGAGGTAAGGGCGCACCAGAGCGGGTGCGCAAGGAACTCATCGACGGCGAACCGCCATCGGCGTCATTGATGCAGATGAGTGCCCGGTTAACCAAATAGTCCGCCAATTTCCGGATGCCGCTAAAACTTTAAGTACCCGGTATGAATCCTGGGGTGATGTGCTTGCATTGTTTCGAGGAACCATTTCGTGAGCGCATCAACCAGCCAGCAGATACCGCGCGAATTTAACGCTGCGGAAAGCAAGCCAGTTTCGGGCGATACCGTCGCTGCAAAGATCGACCCGGGTCTCGGTGACCTGAATGTCGAGCAGCGACTGGAATACCTGAGGAAGCAATTTTCTCCTGATGTGACCGAACCCCAGGCCGAGCCAGCCGCTCGACCGGCAATCGGCCGTGTATTCAACCAGGCTCTGGTCAGACGCGGCGTGAAGTCTGCCATTGCCTTCGCAATTGCTGCCGCGGTTGCCTGGGTACCCGTACAAAGGCTGCTTCAAGCAACCAGCGTAGAGGCCGTGGTGAATGCCCGCACTTTGACATTGCGTGCTCCCATCGATGGCGTCGTTTCCCTGGATCCGGCAGATCTGGCCATCGGCGCCACTTTCCCGGCGGGTACGCCGCTGCTCCAGATCACGAACAGTCGTGCAGACCGATCGCGGTTCGACGATTTGCAAAGGGTGCATGAACGGACAGAGGCGGAAGCAAGGGGCTTGCAAACCCGTCTCGATGCCATTGAACGGATGCACGACGAGTTCGTCGCGCAGACCCGGTTGTTTCAGAAGGGCCGTATTGCCCAGCTCGAAGCCAGGATAGAAGAAAGCAAAAGCAATCTGGCTGCCGCCGAGACAAGGCAAGAGGAGACGGCAGCGACCCTGGGCCGGGCACTTGAACTCGATACGAACGGGTTTCAACCCAAGGCAATGTTGCAGAAGGCGCAGCGCGACAATGAAATTGCCAGGCAGGAGGCGCGCGCCATTGCGCAACGGATCAAGGGAATCGAAGTAGAGCTCGAATCAGCCAGATCGGGATCGTTTCTTGGTGACAGCTACAACGATCGCCCGAGATCATCCCAGCGTGCGGACGAACTGCAGCAGCAGATCATCGAGATCTCGTCGCAGCTTCTGGAAAAGCAGTCGATCATTGCCCAATTGCAGAAAGAACTGGCAATGGAACGAGATCGGTTGAAGCTGAATTCGGATGCACCGGTGCTGGCGCCCTCGTCCGGAAAAATCTGGGAATTGCTGACCGCTCCGGGAGAGCACGTCCTGCGGGGGCAAGAGCTGATCAGGCTGGTGGATTGTAACGCCGCCATGGTGACCGCTGTCGTCAGCGAATCCGTCTACAACCGACTTCAGATCGGAACCAAGGCTACGTTCCGCCTGCGCGAGCACGATGTCGGAATGCCTGGCCAGGTCGTCAATCTGACAGGTGTCGCGTCAGCGGCGGCAAATTACGCCATCGCTCCATCGTTCCTTCGCAAGGAACAGTATCGGGTGACCGTCGACGTCCCCGGGCTTTCGGCCCAGGGATGCAACCTCGGCCGAACCGGACAAGTCGTCTTTGCGGATCAGGCAGCAGCGCCTGTGAAATGAACCTCGGATCGATATCAATCTCGGCCGCGGTCTGGCCCGGCATCGCGGCCGGCCTGATTGCCATTGGATCATTGATCTGGCTCGATCGCCGTAACGCCATACATCGGACCATCGTGTGCGCCATCGCCACGTTCCTGATGTGGCGATACATGTCCTGGCGCATTCTTGATTCGCTGCCTCCGGCAGGGCTGACCTTCGACTATGCGGTCGGCGTTACGTTCGTCGGTGTCGAGGCGTTGTCGATGCTGTCGACAACCATATCGCTGTTCTTTCTTACCCGAATTCGGGATCGAACGCCGGAAGTCGAGGCAAACCTGCCCTGGCTGTCGACCAGGCCCGCCCCGCTGATCGACGTGCTGATATGCACCTACAACGAAGACCACTTGATCCTGGAGCAGACGATCGTCGGGGCAATGTCGCTCAGATATCCGAATTTTCGTGTCTGGGTGTGCGACGACGGGCGCCGTGACTGGTTGAAGCAGCTCTGTGACGAGCACGGGTGCGGGTACATCACGCGTAATGACAACGCGCACGCCAAGGCAGGCAATATCAACAACGCGCTTGTCTATCTGCACGACCTGGCCAATCCGCCTGAATATGTATCCATCCTCGATGCCGACTTTGTGCCGCGGCCTGATTTCCTGACGCGGGCGATGGCGCTGATGCGTGATGAATCGGTTGCGGTGGTGCAGACCCCGCAGCATTTCGTCAATATGGATCCCATTCAAAGCAATCTGTCGCTAAGCGGAATATGGCCCGACGAACAGCGCTACTTCTTCGACGTGCTCATGGCATCGAAAGACGCCTGGGGCGCGGCTTTCTGCTGCGGGACCTCGTCGCTGATCCGGACCGCACCATTGATGCGGGTTGGAGGATTTCCGACAGATTCAGTCACCGAGGATTACCTGGTGACACTTCGGCTGCGCGAACTGGGCTATCAGACGGTTTACCTGAACGAGCAGCTGTCCCTGGGATTGGCGCCGGAAGGATTGAAGGAATACATCACCCAGAGAAGCAGGTGGTGCTTGGGGTTTGTGCAGATCTGTCGCGGGAAAAGTGGACCTCTTCGACTGAACAATCATCTTTCGTGGGTGGACCGGGTCATCCTGTCGGAAACGTTTCTGTACTGGAGCGCGACGCACGCATTCAGGATCCTGGCGATTCTCGTTCCGATACTTTACCTGCTGCTCGGAGTGCAGGCCGTGAACGCATCGTTGGCGGATGCGCTGAGCACCTTTCTACCCTATTACGTCGTGCAAATGAGCATCATGGGGTGGATGACCAACGCGCGCGTCGTGCCGGTCATGGCTGATGTAAGCCAGTTGATAGGAGCGCACTCAATTCTTCGAGCCGTTGCGGCGGGATTGACCAGGCCGGTCGGGCAGAAATTCAAGGTGACAGCCAAAGGCGGCGATCGCAACGTTCGGTTTGTCGAGTGGTCGCTCATGAAGCTGCTGCTCGTCTATCTCGCCCTTACGATCATCTCGGTGATCGTAGCGTTTGGCTGGAACGGCGGCTGGTCGCTTCAGGAGTCGAGTGCGATCGCACTGTTCTGGAGCTGGTACAATGTTGCGATCCTGACGGTAGCCTGTCTTGTTTGCATCGAGCAGCCGCGCAAGCGGAAGGCCGAACGCTTGCAGAGCGACGAGCGCGTCGGCGTTCGCTGGGACAAGGGGCTGCTTTGGCAACCGATCCTCGACATTTCGACGACAGGACTTCGTATCGAGGGGCCCTCACCGGCCGAGTTGGGACAACAGGTCGCCCTCCAGATCGGCGGGATCAATGTTCAGGGCACCATCATGCGAAAGTCCGAAGACGA
Organism: Bradyrhizobium sp.; assembly: GCA_036565985.1. Lineage (GTDB taxonomy): Bacteria > Pseudomonadota > Alphaproteobacteria > Rhizobiales > Xanthobacteraceae > Bradyrhizobium. Next base: position 446 of record DATCXE010000649.1, on the reverse strand, counting down.
TTTCGCGGTTCGGATCGATGATGCCTTTGAGGCTCGAAAAGCGATGATCCGGCAAGTATACAGTAGCCGGTACAACGTGTCGGTTGCCGAGGTGAACCCCGGCCAATTGGTCAAGGGTGTGCTGGCCAGAGTATTCAGATAGACTGGCCAACTCCGACCGGATCACGAAATCGTATCATCGGTGTCGGAAGGACGCTTCGCAAACGTCCAAGGCGAAGCTGCGGATGTCGCATTTCACGGCCGAAGGCAAGTAAGGCAACAGCGGACGTATGAGGACACTGCTGTGCTTCCGGCGGTAGCCCTCGCGCCTGGACCGGTCGATGTCCGGAAATGGCCGGTGGTAGACCCGTCCTCCTGGGAGAACAGTGCGGCTGGAATCGCCACTCCAGGCAGGTTTTCGGGCGCAAAATCAGGCTGTACGGCTGCGAGCACATGGTGTTCAATTC
>DATCXE010000631.1:0-4115 GCA_036565985.1 Bradyrhizobium sp. | reverse complement strand
CTCGCAGAACTCGCGGATATTGCCGGCCTTGAAGCCGCTATTCACTGCGCGCCTTCTGTAGCTGATGGCAACCCGACCGCGCCAACGTGCGATCAACTCGGAAAACTGCGCTTCTTCCCCGGCCGCCAGATCAGCATCGCTGGTATCGCTCAGAAGATAGAGGTGGAAGCGGTCGCCGTATCCGGAAGCGTCGATACCGTCGAGCATCGGTTCCAGGTTTCGGATGATGCGGATCGGCCGTTCGTTGCGAACGCACAGAAGAATCGCAGTCGACGCCGTCACCGGTTCGTTGCCCTGGACCAGTCCGGCAGCGGGTAACACTGCGGCCACTGGATCGGGGGAGAAGCGCTTGATGACGAAGCCGATCACCGCATTACAAAATCCTGCGACCATCCACGGCAAGGTGACCGCGAACAGGAGCAGCGCCGCCAGATCGAGGATTCCAAATCCGCCCGGCGCCAACGCCAGCGCGGCGAGCCCCAGCGACCCCGCCATGGTGACCGAAAACAGGGTTGCGAAGATCGCCCGCCTTGCGAACATGCTCTTCTCGGCGCTGTGGGCTTGTATCATTGCGGGTGGGTGTACTCGGGGAACAGGTTACGGCTTCTCATTCGCCGGCAGGCGGTGCAGACTACAGCTTATAACACGTTATGCCGCCGGGAATTCCAGTCCGAGATCCAGGAAAATGGCTATTGGTGCGAATGTCGATATTGCCTCGGCGCTGTGGTATCGCGGACCCGGTCAGGTCGAGATTCGCCAGGAAGAGATAGCTCCGCCCGGCACAGGCGAAGTGCGCGTGAAAACGCTCTATAGCGCGATCAGCCGGGGCACCGAATCTCTTGTTTTTGGCGGACGTGTACCCGCAAGCGAATTCGAGAGAATGCGCGCGCCGTTCATGGGGGGTGATTTTCCTTTCCCCGTCAAGTACGGCTACGCCGCCGTCGGACGGGTCGAGAGTGCCGGAGGTCCCTTGCAAGGCAAGAACGTCTTCGCGCTCTTCCCGCACCAGACCGCTTTCAACATCGCTGCAAGCGCAGCGGTCGCGCTTCCGGAGGACGTGCCGCCACGACGCGCGGTGCTGGCGGCCAACATGGAAACCGCGCTCAACGGTGTGTGGGACGCGGCACCTGGACCGGCCGACCGCATTGCCGTGATAGGGGGTGGCGTCGTCGGTTCGCTCGTCGCGTATCTGTGCGGGCGGATTCCCGGTACCGAGGTTACGCTCGTCGATATAAATCCAGGCCGGGCGAAATTAGCTGGCTTGCTCGGGGTTGGTTTCGCTGAACCCGGGCAGGCAAAAGCTGACTGCGACCTCGTCGTTCACACCAGCGGCTCGCCCGATGGACTGCGAACGGCGCTCGAACTGGGCGGCGATGAGGCAATTGTGCTCGAGATGAGTTGGTATGGTGACGCAGCGGTGACCGCAATGCTTGGCGGCGCCTTCCATAGCCGCCGGCTTCGGCTGGTATCGAGCCAGGTCGGGCGCGTTGCCCCATCGCACCGTCCGCGCTGGACGTACGTCCGCCGTCTGGCGGCCGCCGTCGCACTTCTCAACGATCCGCGCCTCGACGCGTTGCTGGCACCCGAGGTTGCGTTTGCTGATTTGCCGGATCGGCTGCCGGGAATTCTCGACGCCAGGAGCGGGATACTCTGCCAACCCATCGTCTATTCGTAAGGAGCCGCCTTTGTTCACCGTCGAAGTTCGCGACCACATCATGATCGCTCATTCATTCCAAGGCGCCGTTTTCGGGCCGGCGCAGGCGCTGCACGGGGCGACCTTCGTGGTCGATGCAGCCTTCATCGCGGACACCCTCGACAACAACGGAATTGTCATCGACATTGGCCGCGCGCACGATGCGCTCAAGGCAGTGCTGGCGCCGCTCAACTATCGCAATCTCGACGACGTACCCGAGTTCAAGGGCGTCAACACCACGACGGAATTTCTGTCCAAGCATATTTTCGACGGGCTGGCGAAACCGGCCCGCGCTGGCGAACTCGGCCGTCCCGGCCGGGAGTTGAAGGCGCTGCGCATCACGCTTTCGGAGTCGCACGTCGCCCGCGCGCAATACGAGGCGCCCTTGTGGTGAAGCACGTCGTCTTCGCCGTGCCGGGCAGCCTGGATACGCCGACCGGTGGCTACGTGTACGATCGGCGGATCATTGCTGAACTCCGGGAATTGGGCTGGGACGTCGACTTTCTGAATATCGGCGAGGGGTTTCCCTGGCCGAACGAGGCGACCCGGTCGGCCGCGCGTTCCGTTCTGCTTGATGTGCCGGAGAGCCGGCCGATCGTACTGGACGGCCTGGCGCTGGGAGTCCTGCCCGATGCCGCCGTTGAACTCGCGCGCAGGAACCCGCTGCTCGCGCTGGTGCATCACCCTCTCGCCCTGGAGTGGGGATTATCTGCCAGCCAGGCCGATGTACTGCGCCGCAGCGAGCGGACCGCCCTCGCTGCCGTGCGGGAAGTCGTTGTCACAAGCCCTGCCACGGCAAAGCTTGTTGCCGCCGACTATGCCGTACCGATGGGACGCATCACGGTGGCAAGGCCCGGCAGCGATCCTGCGCCGCGCTCCAAGGGAAGCCAGAGTGATATTCCACATCTACTGTCCGTTGGCTCCATCGTGCCGCGCAAGGGCTTCGACGTGCTCGTGGCTGCACTCGCGACACTCGCTGAACTGCCGTGGCGATTGACGATCGCCGGCGACCTCACGCGCGATCCGAATGAGACCGCAAAACTTCAGGCCAGCATATCCCAACACCGACTCGCCGACCGGATCGATGTGCTTGGCGCCGTATCGTCCGAGCGGCTTGCCGCGCTGTACAATGACGCCGACCTGTTCGTCCTCGCCTCCCGTTTCGAGGGATACGGAATGGCATACGCCGAAGCATTGTCGCGCGGCCTTCCGGTGATCGGAACGACGGGAGGAGCAATCCCGGACACCGTTCCACATGGTGCCGGCTTGCTGGTGACCGCCGGCGACGCGACCGCACTGGCGGCGGCGCTGCGCGACGTCGTCGTTAATGCCGACCTGCGCCGTCGCCTGTCCGACGCGGCATCGGAGGCGGCGCGGACGCTGCCCACCTGGCGGCAATCCGGCGCACTCTTCGCCGCTGCACTGGAGAAGCTTGCATGAGCGGCTTCTCGGCCGAATGGCTGGCCTTGCGGGAAAGCTACGATTTGCGCGCGCGCAATCCGATCGTGCTCGATGCGGTAGCCGCCTCGTTCGGATCGCGCGATGCGCTGAGCGTCGTCGATCTAGCCTGCGGTGCGGGCTCCACCGTCCGCGCACTTGGCCCTCACCTGCCGGCACGGCAGCACTGGGACCTCGTGGACAACGACCTTCGCCTGCTGGCAGTGGCATGCAGCCGAAAATTGAGCGACGATGTCAGGCTGAATGCCGTTCCGCTCGATCTCCATAGCAATTTCGCGGCAGCCCTCAACGGTACGAAAGACCTGATCACGATCTCGGCCCTGCTCGATCTCGTCTCCGAAGACTGGCTGGATCGCTTTCCCCGCCATGTCGCCGCGCACGCATTGTGCGTCTACGCAGCGCTGACCTATGATGGCCGCCTTGAGCTGTCCCCGGCCGATCCGCTTGATGCGGCCATCACGTCGGCAGTGAATGCGCATCAACGCACTGACAAGGGCTTTGGCCCGGCGCTTGGCCCTTCGGCTGCCGCTGTCGCCATCTCCAAATTCAAGGCACTTGGATACTCGATCGTGCAAGGCCGATCCGATTGGACGATCGGAACCGCCGACCGGGAGATCCAGCAGGAATTGCTTGCCGGATTGGCGGGCGCGGCGCGCGAAGTCAATTCGCTGCCGCCCCCTGACATCGACAATTGGCTGGCACGGCGGAGAAGCGCGGTCCAGGAACGCGTTTCAACAATGCGTGTAGGTCACGTCGACTTCTTTGCCACGCCGAGCGTCACGCGCTGAGCAGACAGGTCGCAATCGAACAGCACATCGTCTTCGATCTTGTGCAACCGCACCGGCATGCGCTGGGCCTGGTCCGCCCGATCGAGCGGCGGCAACTCGATGCCGGGACCTCCGGCGCCCAACATGACGGGCGCAACGGTCACGTGCAGGCGATCGAGACAACGGGCAGCGATGAA
>DATCXE010000620.1:0-2425 GCA_036565985.1 Bradyrhizobium sp. | reverse complement strand
GGCGGCGGGAGGCGTTTCCGACGACGACAACGCCGTGAGCACGGATTGCGGCGCCCAACTCACAGCCATCGCCTTGGCCTGGTCGCCATAGTGCTGCCAGGCGGCGGCGGCGATCGCGCCAGACAGGCCTAGCAGGGCCATGACGACCTTCTTGCCCGACCTCGATACCGGCCGATCACCCGGCGCCATGAGGTCATCGACCTTGATTTCATCGGACCTGACGCCCTCAACCCCGATATTTCTCACGTCGATGGCGCGGAATTCCGGCTCGACCTGTGGGGTCGCGGCCGCGGCAACCGAAATTTCGGGCGCGACGTGCACCGGCGGCGCGGCAGGCTGGCTCGCCGGATCGTGCGCGAGCGGCGGCGCCCGGTGATCGGCGCGTCCGGCAAGGATGGACTCGATCGCAAACACGTCGTGCGGATCGGCTTCTTGCGGCGTTTGCGCGGAGTTGAGCGGTTGTGTGGATTGCATTGGCGGGGTCCCTTGCTCCAATGGCATCCGCATCTGACGATGCGTAGGTGCTGCGGTCAAAAATCCTCTGCCCACGGCGGCACACGGCCAGCGAGGTTTGACCAAAGCAAGGCCATGTCGTGGAGAGGTTGGGGCCGCTGGCCGCCATTTGTTCCGGGTTCGGAACTCCGGAGAACGCTCAGTCCGCCGTGCACAAGGACCAAATGGCCACGGCGGGATGCGGCTGGCAGGCTGCGTCGGCAGTCTTAGAGGGCAGCGCTTTCGCCCCGCTTTTTGGCGTACCACTTCGGACCGGGACCACGCATGTAATGCCGCTCCGGCCGGTAACTGTCGCAGGTACGAGCGACCAGGCGTTGCAACCTCGTCACGAACCGATCGAGGCGGCGAAGCATTGGCATGAAGGAGGTTGCCACAGCGATCATGGCACCTCAATGCGCCTTGCCGAGAATGGAGGAGAACGAGACCTCGAAGATCTCGTCATCGTAGGCGTCGCTGACATGCACGACCCAGTCGCGCCAGTCTTCGGCGCTGCTTTCGCGGATCATCGATTGGACGACGCAGGCCGCGTGGTCGCGGGCCTCGGCCAGGTCACTCACCACAATGCCGGACTGATCGATCCGGACTTCCCTCGAGTTCGAGCAGTGAAAATAGACCTGGGCCATTCTTGGTGTCCTCGCGAGCCTTGCGAATCCGCGCTTTGCAAAATAGCAGCGGCGGAATCCGCTAGATATCCCGTTAGATTCCTGACGGTGCAATTACGGGCACATGTGCTCGTCAGGTGACACCAAACTAGCCGGACGACTCACGCCCTACGGTGATTCATCTCACGCCCGACTTGTTAGGATTTCGTTAACCGTGTGGTGGTCAAACTTTGGGCATGACACCGCAGCGGAACCGGACACCCGGAGCCGGCAGTTGCAAGAGAAGGTCGGCGGCGTAACGCCCGCCGGCCTTTTCTCTTGAGTTCGGCATTTGCGTGCTGCGGCTCATCCGGTTCCTGTCTTCAATGCGCCTTGCCGAGTACGAAGGCGAACGGGAGAATGAAGAGTTCGTCATCGAAATCGTCGCTGACATGAACAACCCAGTCGCGCCAGTCTTCCGCGCCGTGTTCCATGATGAGCGAGCGGACGAGGCAGGCTGCGCGGTCGCGGGCTTCGGTGAGGTCGCTCACCGCTTCACCGGACCGATCGATCCGGACTTCCCGCGAACTTGAGCAGTGGAAATAGACCTGGGCCATGGTCGGTCTCCTGCGAACGGCAATCTGTAGTAGCAGGCTAACCCGATCGGGTTCCAGGCACCTGTGATGCGTCTCACATTCGTGTCGGGGGATTTCGATTACGTTCGGGGGTCAACCATCAGGCTGCGCCGTGCTAGCCTGCTTCCATGGGCAACCGCATTCTCGTTCTTTACGGCTCATATCGCTCCGATCGCATGGGTATCCGGCTCGCGCGCTTCATCGTCGAGGGTTTTGGCGCCCGCGGCGATGATGTCGAACTGATCGACGCCAAGGCAATCGGCCTGCCGATGCTCGATCGCATGTACAAGGAGCATGCGAAGGGTGAGGCGCCCGCGGCGCTGGAGAAACTGGCAGCACAGATCCGCGACGCCGACGGCTTCGTGTTCGTCACCGGCGAATATAATTGGGGCATGCAGCCCGGACTGAAAAACCTCACCGATCATTTCCTCGAGGAATGGTTCTGGCGGCCGGCGGCGATCGCCAGCTATTCGGCCGGGCGGTTCTCCGGCGTGCGTGCGGCGCTCGCCTGGCACGGCACGCTCTCCGAGATGGGCATGGTGGTGATCTCGAGCACGATCGCGGCCGGGCCGATCTCGCAGACGCTGTCCGAAGACGCCAAGCCGATCGGCGAGGGTGGCAAGGCGCTGGCGCGCGCATTCCCGCGCTTTGCGGATGATCTGGCGTGGTGGATGGAGGCGGCGAGGGCGCAACGAG
>DATCXE010000618.1:0-9839 GCA_036565985.1 Bradyrhizobium sp. | reverse complement strand
ACGCCGAGGCTGCCGAACAGGCCGAGGCCGTAGCCGTAGAAGATCCAGCCAAGGACGATGGATTGCGCGATGTAGTTGGTGAAGGCCATTCGCCCGAGCGGCGCGGCCCAGCCAAGCAGCTTCTTTCCGCTCTCGGTGTTGGCGATGCCGATGATGGCGGCGCCATAGCCCAGTGCCAGCAGGATGGTGCCGAGAGGCTCCGCCAGAGCGTCGATCCGGCCGCTCGCGATCAGGCGGCCGGCATGGGCAAGGATCAATGCCGCGCCAGGCACGATACAGGCGGCGGCGATCGAGAACAGCAGGTGGCGTGGCTGATGTCGCAGGATGCCGGTCCGCCAGGCGAATGCGCCGAGAAGGAACAGCCCGATCGTGCGCGGAAAGATGTAGGCGTGCAGGTAAGCGATAGGCGGAATCTCGCGGAGGCGGAATGCCAGCACGTCGGGGAATCCGCCCGTCGGGTAGATGCGCCGTGCCTCAACGACATCCTGTGCCAGCGCGGCCGTGCCGGGCCACAATCCTGGCGGCGGAAAGGCCTGCATTGCTAGGTACAACCCGAGAAACGCCAGCGCGGCGACAGCCAACAGCCAGCGCGGACCGAACAGGAACGGCAGGACGATGAACCCGGCGAGCGCATATTCGGTGAGAATGTCGCCGTTCCAGATAAGGCAAAGGTGGATGAGCCCGAACGCCAGCAACACGACGAGCCGGCGCACCAGCAGCGACGTGCGGCGCTCGCTCCCGGCCAGCCGCTCGAACTGGATGGCAAGGCCTGCGCCGAACAGCAGCGAAAACAGCGCAAGTGCCTTCAAGTCGACGGCCAGCATCAGGATCGTTTCGACGGTGCTGTCGATCGGCGATGCAGGAGGCTTGGGGAAAAGAAACCGCTCGAAGATCGAAACGCGAAATATCGTCACGACGTTCATCGCGACGACGCCGAGCAATGCCAGGCCCCGCAGCACGTCAATGGCGTCGATCCGCTCGGAGGGACCTGTCGGCCGGGGAGGTGTGGCGCCATCGGCCATTGCAACCTCGTTCCGGTCGAGCGGCGGAATGAAGTCCGCAGCCGCCGGCTGTTACGACAGCCGCATATCCAGAAGCCGCCGGCCCTCGGTCTTCAGCATCTTCTTCACGGCGCCGGAAGCGGCGATCTCGCCCTGGTTGGCGTAGGCCTCGTGGTTCTTCTCGATGTCCTCGAGCCGGTAGAGGTAATTGACCATGATGCCTGCGGATTCGCGCCGGCCCTTGGGCGAGAGGTCGCCGAGCCAATCGATCTTCTCCAGCCGGGCGCCGTTGCCGATGTGGAAGCGCGCCACCGAATCGATCAGCCGGCCCTTCGGCGTGCGGGCTTTCAGGAAATAGTGCGCCGCCAGCGGCTCCAGCACCGTGCGCAGTTGCGCGGTCAGTTCCGGGTTCTCGAACCAGTCGGGCTTGTCGAGGCTTTCCAGCAGCGTCCGTTCCTCGTCGGTGACCGGGACATCGTCGGCCTGCTTCAACCACTGCATGAAGCCCGGCACCGGCGACAGCGTGATGAAGGTGTCGAGCTTGGGCAGTTCGCGCCGCAATTCCTCGACCACCTGCTTGATCAGGAAACTGCCGAAGGAAATGCCGCCAAGTCCCTTCTGGGTATTCGAAATCGAATAGAACACGGCGGTGCGCGCGCGCTCGATCGGCACCAGCTGCCGCTCGGCGGCAAGCAGGGGAGCGATCGCGGTCGGGATCGTCTCGGTCAGGGCGACCTCGACGAAGATCAGCGGTTCGTCCGTGAGCTGCGGATGGAAGAAGGCGTAGCAGCGGCGGTCGACCGGGTCGATGCGGCGGCGCAAATCGTTCCAGTCGCGGATTTCGTGCACCGCTTCGTAACGGATGATCTGTTCCAGAATATTGGCTGGCGTCGACCAGTCGATCCTGCGAAGCACGAGAAATCCCCTGTTGAACCAAGAAGACAATAGATGCACGACGTCGCGGTCCAGCGCGGCCAGATCCTTGTTGCCCTTCATCAGGGTAAGCAGGTCGGCGCGCATCGCCACCAGGTCGCTGGTGCCGCCGGGCGCGCGGTTGAGCCGGCGGATCAGCTCCTGCCGCCGCGGCTCGGAAGCGAAATGAAGGTCGCTGGCGTCGGTGTCGTTCGGCTGGGCGCGCCAGTTCTCGATCGCCCGCGACAATTTTTCGCGGTCAGGGCCAAAATCCCTCGCCAGCGTCTCGAAGAATGTCAGCCGGCCGGCGGCGTCGAGGTCGTGGTAGCGGTCGAGCACGTCGCGCGCCATCGCGGTGCCGGTAGCTTCGCCCCGTCCGGACAGCAGCGCCTCACACAATTCGAGTAGCCCCGAGGCGTCCTGGCGGGCGACCGAGGGCTCGCCGCGCAGAAGCAGGGTGCGGCCGCGTTCTGCGATCGTCGAAAGCAGGTCGGAGAAGAAGGCGTTGGCCATGCGGTGAGTCAGATCCATGGGTATGTGTTTTGCGGGAATCTTACACGGGATTTTGTGCGCTGCCGATCACAATCATGCTGGGAGCATACGTAAGTATGTCGGGCCTTCCCGGTAGAATAATTCAAGCTTTTGCGGCGAATTCCGTCGGCGTCTTGCCGGTGACCTGCCGGAAGGCATGGGAAAACGCCGGGACGCTGGCATAGCCCAATTCGGAGGCAAGTTGCTTGACCGGGACGCTGGCATCCGTCGACAGCCTTTCGATCGCCGCCGCGACACGAGCGCGCTGGCACCAGCTCTTGAAGCTCAACTGGGTCTCCGCCGAGAACAGCCGCGACAGCGTCCGCGCCGAGGTGCCGACCTCGCGCGCCAGCGTCTCGATCTCGTGGACGGCGGTCGGGTCCGCCAGCACGATATCGGCGGCGCGCCGGCAGCGCGCCTCATGGGGCAGCGGGACGAAGGTCGTGGAATCCTCCGCCCGGTGCAATTCGAGCATGGCCAGCTGGATCAAGAGAGCGGTGCGGTCGGGCGTGTTGTGTTCGTCGAACAGCGCCAGGATCGCCTGGTGCAGCAGCGGCGATACCCGCACGACGAATTCCTGCGCCAGGCTGGTGCTGCGCTTCTCGCGGTTCAGCCACGCCTGATCGAAATACAGCGTCCGCATCTCGATGTCGGCCAGCACGTCGATCGCATGTTCCGACAGCGCCGGGACCCAGACCGCGCGGTCAGGCGGCACCAGCCAGCGGCCCTTCGGCGTGGTGACCTGCATGGTGCCCTTAGCGGCGTAGACCAGCTGCGCTTCACGGTGCATGTGGGTGCCGATCCGAAAACCCTTCTTGTAGCCGTTCGCGATCATGTGGATGCCGTCGCCGGTCGAGGTGAGGCGTCCGATAATGGCGGCAATTGGCTTTTCAACGATATTCATTGGCGACATCCCGTCAGGACTACCCCGTATAACCTATTTCGGAAAATTGCGGGATTCGGGAATCGACCATGAACAGCCCCAGCCGGGTGATCTCCTTCGTCAACGCGGCCCATTTCATCGACCATTACGCGATGCTGATCTTCGCCGCGGCGGTCATCATCATGGGGCCGGCGCTCGGCATGGCCTATTCGGAACTATTGCCGTACGCCACCCCGGGCTTCGTCGCCTTCGGGGCGGGCTCGCTGATCACCGGCTGGCTCGGCGACCGCTGGAGCCGTCGCCACATGATGGTGATCTTCTTTGTCGGCATCGGCGCCTCGATGATCGCGGTTGGCCTGGTGCAGACGCCCTTGCAACTCGGCGCGGCGCTGCTGGTGATCGGCCTGTTCGCCTCGATCTATCATCCGGTCGGCACCGCGATGATCGTGTCCTATGCCGACAGGCTCGGCCGCGAGATGGGGCTGAACGGGGTCTGGGGCAACCTCGGCGTGGCGTCGTCGGCGCTGGTCACCGGCGTGATCGGGCAATATCTCGGCTGGCGCTGGGCTTTCATCGTGCCGGGCATCGTCACCATCCTGATCGGCGTCGCCTTTGCGCTGATGGTGGTGCACGAGGATCGGACCGGCTCCAGGCAGGCGGCGGCGCAGGCGCGGGTGGCGAAGCAGGACATGTGGCGGGTGATCCTTTCGCTGCTGATTGTCGTGATCGCGATTTCCACGACCTTCAACGCCGTCACCGTGGCGCTGCCAAAGCTGTTCGCGGAGCGGCTGGCCGATCTCACCAGCAGTCCGGCGGCGCTCGGCCTGATCGCGGCCGGCGTCTACGTGTTCGGCGCGATGACGCAGTATACGATCGGCAAGCTGATCGACCATTATTCGCTGAAGACGGTGATGCTGCCGCTGTCGTTCCTGCTGGCGCCGTTCCTGTATTTCGCCGCGACGCTGTCGAACCTGCCGCTGATCATCGCCTCTATCGGCATCGTGATGGGCGCGTTCGGACAGGTGACGGTCAACGACGCCATGGTCGGCAAGTACACGACCGAGGAATGGCGTTCGCGTGCCTATTCGGTGCGCTACTTCGTCGGCTTCACCGCGGCGGGCGCCTCCGTCGGCCTGGTGGCCTGGCTCTATGAGCGGGGCGGCTTTTCCACCATGCTGCAGGCGTTCGGCGCGCTGTGCCTGCTGGTGATCGTGGCTGCCATCATCCTGCCGCAGGAGATCAAGGCGCCGGCGGCGCAGACAAACTGATTGCCCAAACTGATCGCCCGAACCGATCGTCGTTGAATTTTCGCGCCCGTCAGGTCAACTCGCCAGCGCAGTGGCGATGATATCGGAGCTCTTCTCTGCGACCATGATCGTCGCCGGATGAATGTTTGGCGAGGGCATCGCCGGCATGACGGACGCGTCGACGACCCGCAGGCCATCGATGCCGCGAACGCGGAGCTGGCTATCGACGACGGCTCCGTCATCCTCGCCCATCCGGCAGGTGCCGCAGGGATGATAGACGGTCGAGCCGACGTTGCGGACGTAATCGGCCGCCTGTTCGTCGTCCGTGACGTCAGGACCGGGTCTGATCTGTTCGACCACCAGCGAGCGGAAAGGTTCGGTCGCGACGATCTGTCGGGCAATGCGAAAGCCCGCCAGCATGATCCGCATGTCGTCGGGGTCGGTCAGGTAATTGGCCTGGATGCGCGGCGGCGTGCGCCCCTCCGCATCGCGCAGCGTGATTTCACCACGGCTCTTCGGCCGGCAGACACTCCAGATGAAGGTAAATCCCGGCCAGCGATGCAGGCCGGTCTTGAAACCGTCCGTCGAAAAATTGAGGCACTGGTACTGGATGTCGGGGACCGGCTCGGAGGGGGCTGATTTGGCAAACAGCGTCGCTTCGGTGGCGCCGACCGAGAGTTGTCCCGATCCCCTGAGCAGCCATTCGAGTGCGAGCTTGACCGACTTGGCCGGGCTCATCACGGCTTCGTTCAGCGTATCGGTCGCGTTGGTCCTGAACGTGAAGTTCGACTGATAATGGTCCTGCAGGTTCTTGCCGACGCCGGGAAGATCGCATTTCACGTCGATGCCGAGCCCGGCCAGTTCGGCGGCCGGGCCGATGCCGGAAGCGAGCAGCAGCACCGGAGAATTGATCGCGCCGCCGGAAACGATCAGTTCGCGCCGCGCGCCGATGCGCCGGATCTGGCCGTCACGCTCGACTTCCACGCCGATGGCGCGGTTTCCGTCGAACAGGATGCGGCGGACCCGGGTCTTCGTCATCAACTCGAGATTTTTGCGGCTGAGGTTCGGCCTGAGATATCCAACCGCCGTCGAGCGGCGCCAGCCATTATGGACGTTGAGCGGCGCGAAGCCGACGCCGTCGATGCGCTCGCCGTTGAAATCGGGGTTGCGCTGGTATTGCAGTCGCTCGCAGGCCTCCACGAACGCTTTTGCCGCCGTCGAGGGGCGCTTGATGTTCGACACCGTCATCGGGCCGCCGGTGCCGCGCCATGCATTGGCGCCATCGACTGAGTGCTCCATCCGCTTGAAATAGGGCAGCACGTCGTTGTAGCTCCAGCCGCGCGCGCCGAGACGCTGCCATTCGTCGTAATCGCTGGGTGCGCCGCGCAGGAAGACGAGGCCGTTGATGGAACCGGAGCCGCCCAGAACCTTGCCGCGCGGCCAGATCACGGTTCGGCCGCCAAGACCCGGCTCGGGTTCGGTCTCATAGCCCCAGTTCATCTTCGGGTCCGGGACCAGCCTGCCGAAACCCATCGGAATGTGAATCCAGGGATTACGGTCGCGTCCGCCGGCCTCGATGACGCAGAGCGACACTTCTGGATTTTCCGTCAGCCGGGCCGACAGCACGCAGCCGGCGGACCCGCCGCCTGCCACGACGACATCGAATTCCGCATCAAAACCGGATTTACGCATCAAGACGTTTCGCTCCCGATCTGCTTTTGCCGCGGAGGATAGTGGCCGACGGATGGTCTGGATAGGCGTGTGTTCGCTCTACTCGATCTTCGGCAGCACCATGTGCAGGTGATGGTTCGAGATCTGCATGAATCCCTGGAAGGGATGGCTGAGATCGACGATCAAAAACAGCGCGCTCGACACCGAGAGCGCGAACACCAGCGTTGAGGCCACCGCGATCAGGCCCGGTTCGGCGAACAGGCTGAAACTCGCAAAGATCACCACCAGCCAGAACACCAGCACGATAAAGAACGGCAGCGGTATCGCGTCGTCGCCCTGGGTGAACACCAATAGCCGCGTCCGGCCCATGTCGGTGGTGAGCTGGATGATGCGGGATTTCAGCGAAGTCTGTTCCGGGTTGGCGGGCTTCAGCCCTTCAACCGCATTGTAGAAGCGCTCGGCCATCTCGCTGACGACAAAGGCCGATCCGCCGCCCTTGCCCGAGATGTTCTCCCGCCAGATGCGGGCGGTTGCGGACGGGATGATCTCCCGCAGCAGGGTGCGCGCGGTCTTCGCTTCCGGTCCGTATTTCGTCAGCATCTGGTCGACCAGCACGGCATTGGTGCCGAGTTGGCGGATATTGGTGTTCTGGCTGTCGTAGGTGTTTTTCGCCGAGGCGATCATCAGGCCGATCACGAGCGCGGCCAGCGTCGACAGGAAGCCGGCGCCCAGGCGGATCGCTTCCTTGGATCCACCCTCGAGCATTTCGGCCGGCAGGGTTCGCCTCAGGACCATGCCGAGCGCTGCACCGATCAGGATCGAGACGAAGGAGGCCAGAAACGCGGCTGTCGAACTCATGGCGTCATCACTCTGTCGAATATTGCACCGTCATTCCGGGGCGATGCGCAGCGTCGAACTATGGGGCGCTCTCGCGCCCCTGAGAATCTCGAGATTCCCCGGGGTGCAATTGCACCCCTGAGGTCTGGTCCTGCGGACCATCCCGGAAATGACGATCACTGCATATCGGGGGAAACAGGCCGGGGCTACCCGCGACGATTTGTTGCGGCGCAACAGGTCAACCGAGCGGCCGTGAACTCAAACAGAACACTTGACCATCGCTACCCTCCTTGTGTGAGGTGCGCCCATGACACGAATCTGGCTTTTCCTTTGCATCATTGCGATATCAATGCCTTCGCTGGCCATAGCGCAGCAGGCCATGAAGTTCGAGGAGGCGGCGGCCATGCTGGCCGCGAGTTGCGGCAAGGACATCGACGACAATTGTCGCGGCGTCAATCTCGACTCCACGCGCCTGAGGGAGTGCTTGAACCGCAATCAGGACGTGGTGTCGGCGCAGTGCAAGGCCGATTATCCCACGGCCCTGGGCGCCATCCAGCAGCGCATCACGGCGCGCACCTCGCTCGTAAAACTCTGCAATTGGGAACTGAACAAGCTCTGCGGCGAGGTGCGAACCGATCCCGTCAAGGGCCTGCAATGCCTGCTGGAATCCACCAAGAAGGCGACGCCGAACTGCAACAAGGCGATCACGGCTGCGGGGTATCGCTGATGCGTTTGGTGAAGAAGGGGATGCGGGACATCGGCCTGTTGCTCGGCGCCCTGTCCGTGCTGGCCTGGCCGACGGCGGCGGCGCGTGCGCAATCGACGATCTCGACCGCTGATATCATCGAGAAGCTTGCGGTCGACGCGGAGGCGGATATCGACCTGGTTGCCTTGCGCCAGCAGGCCGCCGAACGCATCAAGGCGAGGGCGGATGCGCAGCCGCAAAAGCGGCCGCCGATCGCGCCGCAACTGTCGAAACTGCCGCAGGTCCGCTTCGACATCGTGTTCGACCCGGATTCTTCGCTGATCCGTCCGGCCTCCTACCAGACCATGGGCAGCATCGCCGACGCGCTGACTGATCCGAAACTGCGGCCCTACCGCTACCTGATCGTCGATCATGTCGAATCCGCCGGCCGGCGCGACCACAATCTGATCCTGAGCCAGCGCCGCGCCGATTCGATCCGGGATGTGCTGATCAACACTTTCAAGGTGGCGCCGAAGCGGCTGCAGGCGCTTGGCCTTGGCGAGGAACAGTTGCAGGATGTCGCTCGTCCGGCCGCGCCTGCCAATGCGCGCGTCCAGATCATCGTGATCGGCAAGTTCGAGGTGGCCGAACCGGCCAAGCCGGCAACAGCGGCGGCCCCGGCCAAAAAAGGCGCCGCGGCGACAAAGAAAAAGAGCCACTGACCATCTGCGGGTGGATCGGTTGCTATTGGTCCGCGGCCAAAGCGGGCCGGGAGGAGCGCCAATGTTCAGTCAGTTCCGGCCGGGAATCCCCGGCCTCCTTGTGGGATTAGCAGTCATGATGACCACGCCTGCCGGCGCCGATGCGTTGAAGGACGAGATTGCGCCGACCGGCAAGCTGCGAGTCGCAATCGCGATCAGCCCGGCCGGCGGCGCATTCTGGTCGACCAAGACTGAATCCGGTTATGCCGGCGTGCCGGTGGACCTCGGTCGCGAAATGGCGGCGCAGCTCGGCGTTCCCGTCGAATATGTCGCGCATCAGAATTCGGGTCAGATCGTCGACGCCGTCACGAAGGGGACTTGGGACGTCACCTTCCTGCCGAAGGATCCCGAGCGGGAAGGCAGGATGTCGTTCGGCCCGATCTATGAGGTCGCGGACGCCACCTACATCACCAGACCAGGTTCGACGGTGACGAACTTCGCCACGCTCGACCAGCCCGGCATCAAGGTCGCCGCCGTCAACAACACGACCACCATGCGCGGCGCGATCGCGCATCTGAAGAATGCCAAGGTCACCGGCTATCAGAGCTACGACGAGATCTTCGGCCTGCTTTCGAAAGGCGAGGTGGATGCATTCGCGCTGTCGCGCGACCAACTCAACGCGATGGCAAAGAAGATTCCAGGCACGCGCGTGCTGGACGAGACCTTCAAGCAGACCGTGACGGCAGTCGCGGTGCCGCCCAATCACCCGCTGTCGCTGGCGTTCGCGGTCAAGTTTTTGACCGAGGCGATCGGTAACGGCACGCTGCGCAAGGCCTATGACAATAACGGCCTGAAGGACACGCCGATCCGGACGCAGACGAAGTAGGCGAGGGCTGTCCGAATATCCGCCGTCATTCCGGGGCGATGCGGAGCATCGAGCCCGGAATCCATCGGGCCGCAGTGCAAGGTGTGAAATGGATTCCGGGTTCGCGCTTCGCGCGCCCCGGAATGACGGAGAGGGTGCACGGTTTACGCCAACATATGGGCAACTGCACAAATACAGGGCATCGCACTCCGTCAGATACTCCGCGGTGCGACGATAATCCCCGGGAATACCGAACCCTTTAAGCCCTCCGGCCAAATTCCCGGTTGGCACATTGATTGCTTAATCCAATCTCAGTCAATGACGACTGCCGTCCTACGGATTGCCGAAGCCAGCGTTGGCGAAGGCGCAGGGATTAGGTGACCTCGCCGAGGCGCCCGGAGCAGTCATCGGGACCATTTCCCAAGAAGACTTGCTTGCGCATCCCTGTCTCCGATCGAGCGTGACCGTGTTGTCCGCGACGCGTCGCAGAACCGGTTCGTTCTGCG
>DATCXE010000701.1:0-6697 GCA_036565985.1 Bradyrhizobium sp. | reverse complement strand
CGGAATCTGGAGATGATTCCACCTCAGCTCTAGATTCCGGGTTCGCGTCTTCGACGCGCCCCGGAATGACGGGAGGAGGAATGACCGGAGAATCGACGACGCCCGGAATCACCGCCGACAACGGCACTCCCGGCCGGGACGGCGCCTGCGACAACAGCCGCAGCCACAGATACTGCGCGACGTTGGTGTCCTGGTATTCGTCGACCAGGATGAACTTGAACCGGTTCTGGTATTGCCGGAGCACGTCGGGGTTTTCGCGAAACAGCCGGATGTTCTCCAGCAGGAGATCTCCGAAATCGGCGGCGTTGAGGATCTTCAGCCGCTCCTGGTAGGTGGCGTAGAGCTTGCCGCCCTTGCCGTTGCCGAACACCGCGGCTTCGCCCGCCGGCACCTGCGCCGGCGTCAGGCCGCGGTTCTTCCAGCCGTCGATCAGCCCGGCCAGCATGCGCGCCGGCCAGCGTTTATCGTCGATGTTCTCGGCCTGCAGAAGCTGCTTGAGCAGCCGCACCTGATCGTCGACGTCGAGCACGGTGAAATTGGACTTGAGCTGAACCAGCTCGGCATGGAAGCGCAGGATGCGGCCGCCGATCGAGTGAAAGGTGCCGAGCCACGGCATGCCTTCCACGGCCTGGCCGAGCATCTGGCCGAGCCGCAGCTTCATCTCGCGCGCCGCCTTGTTGGTGAAGGTCACCGACAGGATTTCGTGCGGCCGCGCCCGGCCCTGGCTCAGGATGTGGGCGATGCGCGTGGTCAGCACGCGGGTCTTGCCGGTGCCGGCGCCGGCCAGCACCAGAACCGGCCCATCAAGTGTTACGACCGCATCGCGCTGTTCGGGATTGAGGCCGTTGAGATATTGCGGACCGGTCGCGGCCCGCGCACGCGCGGCAATGCCGCCAGCCGCAGGCTGGTGCTCGGGGACGCCGCGATTGGGCAATTTGCTCGGCTCGGTCATTCTCGAATCGTCTCGCCCCCACGATGGCACCGTGGGGCCGTAAAGGGGAGCCTTCATAGCAGGGATTAAGGGCCATATAGGGCCTGTCCGGCCGTTTTGACAGGTTTATCCCGGCGCTTTTGCAGGGCCGGATTCCGTGGCCGCGCCGCGAATTTGTTCCGGTGAAATCGACAAATTTCGGCATTTTGCGGACCGGAACCTTCGTTCCCGGGCCGGATTGTTTCCCCAGTCGGTGCGCGACGACTTGGTCGCAGGCATCGGGAAAGCAATCGAGAGGCAACAGACAACAGAGGTCGTGTCATGCTGAGCTGGGTCGTAACGTTTCTGGTCGTCGCGTTGATCGCGGGTATTCTGGGATTCGGCGGCATCGCCGGCGCCTCCGTCGAAATCGCTAAGGCGATCTTCTTCATCGCCGTGATCCTGTTCCTGGTCTCGGCGGTGGTCGGATTGGTGCGAGGACGTACCAACGTCTAGCCGGTGCGGCTGACGCGAAGGCATTGGCCGCGGCGGCCCCTATGGGCCGTCGCCGCTGCAACCGCTGGATCATCCGGTTGTCGGCGCGCTGCAGGAAGCCGGGCTACCGGCCTGAACGCCTTGCTATTTCACGGGCATCGCAACCTTGCGGCCAATGCCTTCCGGCCGCGGGACCGCCGCATGAGAATCCACCACCGCCCGGATCCGGGCGGTGATATCAGGCGGGAAGGGAGCTACCTTCCGCTCCTTCATGTCCATGTGGAGCGTCATGTTCTCCGAGGTGGCGGAGATCCAGCCTTCGGTGGCGTGGCGCAGTTCCTCGAACGTGTGCAGTCGCTTCTCATCGGTACCTAACAGATAAACCGAAATCTGAACGGGGTCGCCGAGGTGAATTTCGCGCAAATAGCGAACATGGGCTTCGGCGGTGAAGGTCGAGCCGTGGCGTTCCTTCAAGTAGTTCGGGCCGATCCCGAGATGCACCCACATCTCGTCGATCGCACGGTCCATCATGACGTTGTAGTAGGCCATGTTGAGATGGCCGTTATAGTCGATCCATTGCGGCTCAATCTGCATCACCGAGGACAGGAACGGTGCCGGAGGCAGCGGCAAATCCATCAGATTATCCTTGGCAGCAGCAACGGTCGTCATCATCCATCCCTTTGTTTTTCCGGGTCTCTTGACCCCCTGTATAACCTTTGCCACGGTCCGCTCAAAGCCGGGAGGAATTGGGCGTGGCGACGACGATATCGGGCAATTTGAAGCGGCCGGAACCGCAGGCGCTGGCAAGCGCAATTGAGGCGCTGGCAGCGCGGTTCGGCAACCGGCTGATCACCTCGCAGGCGGTGCGCGAGCAGCACGCTCATACCACCACGTGGCTGCCGACCCAGCCGCCTGACGCCGTGGTGATGGCGCAGGAAACCGCTGACATCCAGGACGTGGTGCGGATCTGCGCGAAATATTCCGTGCCGGTGATCGCCTTCGGTACCGGCACCTCGCTGGAGGGACAGGTCAACGCGCCGGCCGGCGGCATTTGCATCGACCTGCGTGACATGAACCGGATACTTGAAGTTCACGCCGAGGATCTGGATTGCGTGATCCAGCCCGGCGTCACCCGCAAGGCGCTGAACGAGCACCTGCGCGACCAGGGCCTGTTCTTCCCGATCGATCCCGGCGCGGACGCTTCGCTCGGCGGCATGACCTCGACGCGGGCCTCCGGCACCAACGCGGTGCGCTACGGCACCATGCGTGACAACGTGCTGGCGCTCAAAGTGGTGCGTGGCGACGGCGAGATCATCACGACCGGCACGCGGGCCAAGAAATCGTCGGCGGGTTACGACCTGACGCATCTGTTCGTCGGCGCCGAGGGCACGCTTGGCATCATCTCCGAACTCACGATCAAGCTTCGCGGCATCCCCGAGACGATCGCCGCCGCGGCGTGTTCGTTCGAGACCGTGCGCGGCGCCTGCCAGGCGACAATTCTCGCCATTCAAACCGGCATTCCCCTGGCGCGCATCGAACTGCTCAACGCCGAGCAGGTGCGCGCCTGCAATGCCTATTCGAAGCTGACATTGCCGGAAACGCCGCTGCTGCTGCTGGAATTCCATGGCAGCGAGATCGAGGTGGCCGAACAGTCGAAGAATTTCGGCGAGATCGCCAGGGAGTGCGGCGGCGGCGATTTCACCTGGACCACCAAGCCGGAGGACCGCACCAAGCTCTGGCAGGCCCGCCACGACGCCTATTGGTCAGTCAAGGCGCTGCGCCCCGGCGCGGGCGTGGTGGCGACCGATGTGTGCGTGCCGATCTCGCGTCTGGCCGATTGCGTCACCGAGACCGAAGAGGATCTCAAGCGGCTCAACCTGCTGTCGCCGATCGTCGGCCATGTCGGTGACGGCAACTTCCACTGTTCGCTGGTTTGCGACGTCGACAATGCCGAGGAAATGGCGCGCGGCGAGGACTTCATGCACCGCCTCGTCGAGCGCGCGCAGTCGATGGGCGGCACCTGCACCGGCGAGCACGGCATCGGGCAGGGCAAGCAGAAATACCTCGAGGCCGAACTCGGTCCCGAGGCGATCGACGCCATGCGGGCGCTGAAGCAGGCGCTCGACCCGCAGAACATTTTTAATCCCGGCAAGATCGTGCCGGCTTACTAACTGCGCCAGGTTCGCCATCCTGGGGTCGAAACCGCAGGTGGTGGGAAAGACCTTGAAGCAGCGTATTGCAATCAAAGATTGCACATTGTGGCGGCCGTCTTTTTTTGGTTCCAAACATAGCCTCGTTTCAACACCGCGACGCCAGACTTAAACATCGTCGCGCCCGAACCGCGCTCTTCAGCTTGATCGCGCAACATGTGTTGCGTGTTCGTGTGTGAAGAGGTGCGTTGATGCGTTTTGTTTCCTGGGGGATCGTTGCCGCTTGTGGCTTCTTGTTGGCTGGTCCGGCGGCGAAGGCTGCCGAAATCCGAATTCCGGACCTGCCTTCGCCCTCCTATAATTGGACCGGGTTTTATGCGGGCGTCTACGCCGGTGGTGGGTATGCGGCGTGGGCTGCCGATTACTGCCGAAATGGGGCGTGCCGTCATGCAGAGGGGCAGTCGGGCGGCTTCGCGGCCGGCGTCTATGGCGGCTACAACTTTCAGTTTGCCAACCGCTTTTTGATCGGCGGCGAATTCGATTGGGGCAAGTCATCCTCGTCGCGGGACGAACTGGTCTTTGGCGACAGCGCCTTGCTGTCGCGGTTCGGCGTATTCGGCTCGGCTCGCCTGCGCGTGGGCTACGCGTTCGACCGCCTGCTGGCGTTCGGCGCCGTCGGTGTTGGCGTGGCCAGCATCGGCAACGGCTATCGCTATACGGTGCAGAAGGGTTGCGACACGCTGCAGGAGATGATCTGGGACGAACAGGTCAAGGCCGGAATGATCGCGGGCGGCGGCATCGAATATGCCTTCACCAAGCATTTTGTCGGGCGCGGCGAATATCTCTATGCCGATTATGGCAGCGTCACGCTGTCCGGCCGCGACCGCACGCGAACGGAATTCCGCAACGAGATGCACCTCGTGCGCGTCGGCGCCAGCTATCGGTTCTGACACGTGGCGCAAAGGATCCGGCAGCGACGGCTGCCGGATCATCGACTTCTCCATGCGCTTTATTGTCCGCGCGCTGCGGTGATCGCCTTGCGGATCGCTGCGAGCGGCGCGGTGTCGTCGAATTCGAGACCTTCGCCGATCCGCTTCAAGCCCAGATCCCGCCGCAGCACCGCGAGATCGGGCGTCATCGGCGCGGAAGCTGATGGCGCTTGCTGGCATGGCGGCGATGACCGCGGCGGCGAAAGTCCAGCGAAGTGCTGGACTACTCATCGCAACACGCTTTGCATCGCTTCCGGCCGGTGATCGTCAGCGAGGTCCTTGGCGATGAATACGGCCACCTGTTCGATGAGATCGTCGAGCATCGCAGCGAGCAGGTCTTCGCCCTTGGCCGACGTCGCCAGTGTCGGGTTGCCATAGCTGCCGGAGCGGCTGTAGTTCGGCGAACTCTCATCCGATGGCGTCAACGCGCCAGCCGTCTCCTGCGTGCGCGGAGGGCTCGCTTCGGCGCGCGCCATGTCGACCACATCAGGAGCGATCGCGAGCATCAACGAGGTTTCGAGCTCGTCGGCATGGCTGCCATGGCTTTGCTCGGCCAGCGCCCTGGCAATGCAGCGGTAGCGCGGGCCGCCATAGATCCACAAATGCTTTGCACGGACCGGGTCCAGGCGCGCAAGCGCGCGATCGACCGGGGCCAGCGTGCTCATACCGGTATTGAGCACAAACAACATTCGGCACCCATTGCCGAGGATGCCCATTGAAATCTCGCGTACCAGCGCCTCGAAGGTCGATGCCGAAAGGTTGCTGCTGCCGGCATATTCGATGAAAGCCGGATAGTGGCCATAGGTCACGGTCGGCCAGATCAGTGCATCGAAGCGTCCGGCAAGCCTGGCCGCGAACCATTCGGCTTGGATGCGGTCGGTATCGAGCGGGAGGTGAAAACCGTGCTGCTTTGCCGCTGCGCCAATCGGCAGTATCGCTATCGCACCGTTGCGGATACGCTGCGCGACTTCGTCCCAGAGCATGCGCTCGATGAAATGTTGCCTGCTGTCAGTCGCCATCATCGCCTTTCATGGTCTGGTCGAGCGAGGTCTACACGCCGACTGATACTTTTGTCAGAACTCCGGCCGTGATCCATCCGTGCAGATAGCCGGCGCCACGGCCTGCCGCGCCATCGGGGGCGTCATACGTCGCGAGCATCTCGCAGAGCACGCCGAACGAAATGCCGTTCGTGGCCTCGTCCCACATCATCGCTTCCTCCGCCGGGAGTTCGCGGAACATCGGCGTGACGTCCCGACGCCAGATCAGGAGGCGTGCAGGCTGATCCAGCGCGGCCGCTTCCGGCGGGGGCGCGCCGTTCTTGAGCGCGAGCCAGATCGCGGCTGCGTTGGTCGAAACGTCGAGCCGGAAGGCGCTGGGATGCGCCCGGAATATGAGATCCGACCACGCTTCCGGCGCAAAAGCGGCCATGTCGGTCAACTCGACCACCGCGCCTTCGGCGGCGTCAAAGGCATCGTTGAGCGCCTTCTCCAGCGCGGCGAGATCCGACAACACGGGGTGGTCGGAGTAGGGCGTGTTCGATCTCAGGAAATCCGGCAGGCTTTTCGAGAACCAGCGCAGGTTGGGGTGCTCGGACGGATACGCCCTGACGTAGGCGTGCCCCATCTCGTCGAACATCTCGTGACCGAGATAGAGATGCAGCAATTCGTGATCGTTGCGCATGGCCTCGACCAGCCGCGAACTGTAGGCGTAGCGGTAGACCCCGAACAGCGCTTCGCGCTTCGCCCGGGGACTGTCGAGAATTTCTGATAGCACGGCGTCGTCGCCGCTCAAGATGCCGCGTTGGAATTCGGCTTGCTGTCGCGCGAAGTCGCTCATTCCGTCGGCAGGATCCTTTCGGCAATCTCGCGGGTCCTGATGACCTCAGCCAGCAGTTCGTCGAGCGGCGGAATGTTGTCGTCGCGCTCGATCATGGTCGAAACCCGGCCGAAGCGTTTCAACGCCGACGCGTAGAGATCCCAGACATCCTCGCACACCGGATGGTCGTGGGTGTCGATGATGTGAGTACCCATGTGGCTGTGGCCGGCCATGTGAAACTGCACGACGCGGTCCGCCGGAATTCCGTTGAGGAAGGTCAGCGGATCGTAACCGTGGTTGAAGGCGCTGACATAGACGTTGTTGATGTCGAACAGCAG
>DATCXE010000603.1:0-4126 GCA_036565985.1 Bradyrhizobium sp. | reverse complement strand
CCCGGTCAACGCCGGCGTCTACGTGCTCGACCGCTCGATTATCGGCCGCGCTGGCACGTTGCCCGCCTCTCTCGAACAGGACATTTTCCCGGCGCTTGCCGCCGCCGGCGTCATGAGCGGAACCTCCTATCGCGGATATTTCATCGATATCGGCATACCCGAAGATCTCGCGCGCGCGGATGTCGAACTGAAGGAAAGATTGAGGCGGCCGGCCGTCTTCTTCGATCGGGACGGCGTCCTCAATCATGATTCAGGCTACACATTCGAACCCAGCAAGCTGCAGTGGATCGACGGCGCCCGCGAGGCCGTCAAGGCGGTCAACGATGCCGGCTGTTTCGCATTCGTGGTCACCAACCAGTCCGGTGTCGCCAGGGGCTTTTACGAAGAAAGCCACGTACACGCGTTGCACCGCTGGATGGCGGACGAGATGGCTGCCGTCGGAGCCCATATCGATGCCTTCGAATATTGCCCCGATCACCCTGACGGGACCATCGAACGATATCGTCGCCTCAGCGACCGGCGAAAGCCCGGACCGGGCATGATCACGGACCTGCTCGCCCGCTTCCCGGTACATGCCGAGGCCAGCATGCTGATCGGCGACAAGGGCAGCGATCTCGATGCGGCCCAAGCCGCCGGCCTCAAGGGGCACCTTTTTTCCGGCGGCAACCTCGAAACCTTCGTCAAGCGGCTTCTGCCGCAAAGGCCCGCCCCGGGGCCGTAGGCAGCGTTCCGCATACGCCCAGCCATGCCCGGCGCACCCGCCCCCGATCGCTTTGAATCCACCGCTATTACAGCATTAACCGCACCGTTCGGTTGCGCCGCGCAGCTATTGTGCTATAGCGCCATCATATTGCGAAGGCTGCAATAATCGCCGTTTTGGGGTCCTGGCATGGATGAACTGAAGGACGCCCGCGTACTCGTCACCGGCAGCGATGGGTTCATCGGGTCCCACGTCGTCGAGGAACTGGTGCGGGCGGGCGCCAGGGTCAAGGCGGTCGTTCTCTACAACTCCTTCAACTCCTGGGGCTGGCTCGACACGGT
This sequence comes from Bradyrhizobium sp., assembly GCA_036565985.1. GTDB lineage: Bacteria > Pseudomonadota > Alphaproteobacteria > Rhizobiales > Xanthobacteraceae > Bradyrhizobium. Next base: position 3,085 of record DATCXE010000603.1, on the reverse strand, counting down.
CCCGGCCGACGTCATGAAGTCGGTGGAGGTGGTCGCCGGCGACATCAGGGATCCGCACTTCATGATTTCGGCCGCTGCCGGGTGCACCGACGTCATGCATCTGGCCGCGCTGATCGCGATCCCGTTTTCCTACGTCGCACCCGACTCCTATGTCGAAACCAACGTCCGCGGCACGGTGAACGTCCTGCAGGCCGCCCGTCATGCGGGTGTGCGCCGCTTCGTCCAGACGTCGACCAGCGAAGTCTATGGCAGCGCGCAGTTCGTGCCGATCAAGGAGAGCCATCCGCTGGTGGGGCAATCGCCCTACTCGGCCTCGAAGATCGCATCCGACCAGATGGCGCTGTCGTTTCATGCCTCGTTCGACATGCCGGTCGTCGTGGTCAGACCCTTCAACACCTATGGGCCACGGCAATCGGCGCGCGCCGTGATTCCGACCATCATCAGCCAGATTGCCTCCGGCAAGCGCAAGATCCGCCTTGGCGCAGTCAGCCCGACCCGCGACTTCTCGTTCGTGACGGATACGGCGCGCGGCCTGATCTCGGGTTTGACGGCGCCGGCCGAGCAGACGGTCGGACAAACGATCAACCTCGGCAGCGGCTTTGAGATATCGGTCGGTGCGACGGCGGGCATGATCGCCGAGGTGATGCAGGCCGAACTCGAAATCGAAACCGACGAGGCGCGGCTTCGACCTGCCAACAGCGAAGTGGAACGGCTTTGGGCGGACAATTCGAAAGCCCGCCAGCAACTTGGCTGGTCCCCCGAATTCGGCGGAATGGACGGCATGCGCCGCGGCATCGAAAAGACGGCGCAATGGTTCGTGGACCCGGCCAATCTCGCGCGCTACAAGGCTGACGTCTACAATGTATGAGGGCAGCGTGGGCATTCCGGTAGCGAAGTCCGATCGGTTTGACGTGCGAACGATCGTCGCTGCGGTCCAGCGCGCTGCAGGTACGCCCAACGGCATGCTGGCGCTGCACGAGCCGGTGTTTGCCGGCAACGAAATCGCCTATCTCGAGCAATGCATCAAGAGCACCTTCGTGTCGTCGGTCGGCAAGTTCGTCGACCGCTTCGAAGAGATGCTCGCAGAGGCCACCGGCGCCAGACGCGCTATCGCGGTCGTCAATGGCACCGCGGCACTCCACGCCTGCTTCAGATTAGCGGGCGTCGAACCGGGCGACGAGGTGATTTCGCCGGCACTGACGTTCATCGCGACCACCAACGCGATTGCCTATTGCGGCGCGAGCCCGCACTTCGTCGATAGTTCATTCAAGACACTCGGAATGGACGCGCAGGCGCTGGGCGCCCGCCTCGATTCGATCGCGCAGCGGGGCCCTGGCGGCGCCACCAACCGCGAGACCGGCCGCCGGATCGCGGCGATCGTGCCGATGCACACGTTCGGCCATCCCGTGGATATGGATGAGATCGTCGCAATTGCACGGCATTGGGACATCCCGGTGGTCGAGGACGCCGCCGAGTCGCTCGGCTCGACCTACAAGGGTCACGCGGTCGGCTCACAGGCCCGTCTCGCGGCGCTGAGCTTCAACGGCAACAAGATCGTTACCACCGGCGGGGGCGGCGCCATCCTCACCAACGACGAAGAGCTCGGCCGCCGGGCCAAGCACATCACGACCACCGCGAAGCTGCCGCACAAATGGGCCTTCGTGCATGACGAAATCGGCTTCAACTATCGGCTGCCCAACCTCAATGCAGCGCTCGGATGCGCGCAGCTGGAACAGCTCGATGGTTTCCTGGCAAGCAAGCGACGTCTGGCCGCAGCGTACGACCGCGCCTTCGCAGGCGTTCCCGGCATAGCCTTCGCGCGCGAACCGGAAGGTACGACCAGCAATTACTGGCTGAACGCGATCCTGCTCGACGAAGCGCATGCAGGCCTGCGCGACGAAGTGCTCTCCGCGCTTAACGAATCCGGTTTTGGCGCCCGGCCGACCTGGACGTTGATGCACCATCTTCCCATGTTCGCTGCCTGCCCGCGCGGCGATCTCCGCGTTGCCGAATCGATCGAGCGCCGGCTGATCAACCTGCCCAGCAGCGCCAGCATTCAGGCCCTGCAATGACCGATGCTCCCCGGAAAATCTGTTTTGTCACCGGCAGCCGTGCCGATTTCGGCCTGCTGATCTGGCCGATGCGCGCGGTGCAGCAGACGCGGGGGCTGAAACTTCAGCTCATTGCCACCGGCATGCATCTCTCCCCCGAGTTCGGCTACACCATCGCCAACATCCGCGATGAGGGGTTTGACGTCGATGACACCATCGAAACGCTGCTCAGCAGCGACTCCGGCGTAGGCGTCGCCAAATCCGTCGGCCTTGGCGTCATCGGCTTCGCCGACGCATTCGCGCGGCTGATGCCCGATCTCGTCGTGGTGCTCGGGGATCGCTACGAGACTTTCGCAGCGGCGCAGGCTGCGATGTACATGCGGCTGCCGATGGCGCATCTGTTTGGCGGTGACGTTACCGAAGGCGCGATCGATGAATCGATCCGGCACGCCATCAGCAAGATGTCGCACCTGCATTTTGCGACCAACAACGATTCGGCACGGCGCCTGATGCAACTCGGTGAAGATCCTTCGCGCATTTTCACTGTTGGATCGCCCGGCATTGATTCGATCAAGCGGCTGAAACTGATGGATCGCGAAACCATCGGCCGTGAAGTCGGGATGGCGCTTGGCGAGCGCAACGTCCTCGTCACTTTCCATCCCGTCACGGTGGAGGCGGACCGCTCCGTCGGATCGCTCGATGAGTTGTTCGCGGCGCTCTCGGCGCTCGATCCGGCGTTCCGCCTGTTCTTCACGCTGGCCAACGCCGACGCCGAAGGCCGCGCCCTCAACGAGCGGATCAAGGCGTTCGTGGCCGGCCGGCCGAACGCCATCGCCGTCGCCTCGCTCGGACAACTTCGCTACATCAGCCTGATGAACCAGGTCGACGTCGTGGTCGGCAATTCGTCAAGCGGGGTCTATGAAGCCCCTTCGCTCAACGCGCCTAGCGTCGACATTGGCGACCGCCAGAAGGGCCGCGAGCGCGCCGCTTCGGTATTCCATGCGGCGCCGGAACAGCAGGCGATCACGGCAGCC
>DATCXE010000596.1:0-3466 GCA_036565985.1 Bradyrhizobium sp. | reverse complement strand
GGCGGCGGGCTCGATCGTGCCGAGCACAAGGTGCTGCGCGAGGAGATGTCGGCGATGGGGGCGCGGTCGCCGCTGTCGAGTTTCGGCATCTGGATGCTCGGGCCGGCGCTCTTGAAGTACGGCAGCGAGGCGCAGAAGAAGGAGCACCTGCCCAAGATTGCCGCCGGCCTGATCCGCTGGTGCCAGGGCTATTCCGAGCCGAACGCCGGATCGGACCTCGCCTCGCTGCAGACCCGCGCCGAGAGCGAGGGCGACGACTACGTCATCAACGGCCAGAAGATATGGACCTCGTATGCGAATTACGCCGACTGGATCTTCTGCCTGGTGCGCACCGATCCCACGGCGAAGAAGCATGACGGCATCAGTTTCATCCTGTTCGATATGGCCTCGAAGGGCGTGTCGACCAAGCCGATCCTGCTGATCTCGGGCTACTCGCCGTTCTGTGAAACCTTCTTCGACAATGTGCGGGTGCCGAAGTCGCATGTGGTCGGCACCGTCAACCGCGGCTGGGATGTGGCGAAATACCTGCTGCAGCACGAGCGCGCGATGATCTCGGGCATGGGCGAGCGCGGCGTCGGCCGTCCGCTCGGCCAGGTCGCCGCGGATACCGTCGGCACCGACGGGCAGGGCCGGCTGGACGATGCGATGCTGCGCAGCCAGATCTCGACCTTCGAGATCGACGAAGCCGCGCTGTCGGCGGCCGCCGAACGTGCGGTCGATCTGGCGAAAGCGGGCCAGTCGCATCCGGCGTTTTCCTCGGCGATGAAATATTACGGCACCGAGCCCAACAAGCGCCGCCACGAAATCCTGATGTCGGCCGGCGGCGCCGATGCGCTGGAGTGGGAAAGCGAGCGCTCGAAAGGCGGCGCCCGCCCGCGCGCCTGGCTGCGCACCAAGGCCAACTCGATCGAAGGCGGCACCTCGGAGGTGATGCTCGGCATCGTCGCCAAGCGCATCCTCGATCTGCCGGGGGCTTAGGCTACTCGCACCGTCATTCCGGGGCACGCGAAGCGTGAACCCGGAATCTCGAGGTTCCGGGTTCGACGCTTCGCGCCGCCCCGGAACGACGTTCCAGGAAATCACGCGTAACTTCTGAACCGGAATCCTCCCATGGCACTCGTCCTCACCGAAGAACAATCCATGCTGCGCGACAGCGCGCGCGGCCTCATCAGCGACAGGGCGCCGGTGTCGCATCTGCGTCAGCTGCGCGACAGCAAGGACGCTACGGGATTTTCCCGCGACCTCTGGAAGGCGTTTGCCGAGATGGGCTTTTGCGGCCTGCTGGTGCCGGAGAATTTTGGCGGCAGCGGGCTCGGCTGCGTCGAGGCCGGCGTGGTGATGGAGGAAGTCGGCCGCACTTTGATGCCGTCGCCGTTCCTTTCGACCGCCGTGCTGGCGGCGTCCGCGCTCTCTCGCGGCGGCAGCGAGGCGCAAAAATCGACGTACTTACCGAAAATATCGAACGGCTCGCTGCTCGCGACGCTGGCGGTCGATGAAGGCGCCAAACATCGTCCGCTGCAGACCAGTCTGCAGGCGGTGCGCGCGGGCAACGGCTTCAAACTGAGCGGCGCCAAGGCGTTCGTCGTCGACGGGCATATTGCCGATCTCCTGATCGTCGCGGCGAGGACCGGCGGCGCAGCCGGCGAACGCAACGGGCTGACGCTATTCCTGGTCGATCCCAAGGCGAAGGGTCTTGCCGTCGAACGCACCTTGATGGTCGACGCGCACAACGCGGCGCGGATCGAATTCGGCAATGTCGAGGTCAATGCCGACAGCGTGCTCGGCGAGGTCGATCAGGGCGGGGCGCTGCTGGAAGGCGTGCTCAATATCGGCCGCGGCGCGGTGGCTTCCGAAATGGTGGGCCTGAGCGAAGAGGTGTTCGGCCGCACCGTGACGTATCTGAAGGAGCGCAAGCAGTTCGGCAAGCTGATCGGCGAATTCCAGGCGCTGCAGCACCGCGCCGCCCAGCTCTATGTCGACATCGAGATCACCCGCGCTGCGGTGCTGAAGGCGCTGCAGGCGCTCGATCGCGATTTCGAGCATGCGGGCGCCGCAGTCGCGGTCGCGAAAGCCCGCGCCGGCACGACCGCAACGCTGGCCGTGCAGGAAGGCGTGCAGATGCACGGCGGCATGGGCATGACCGACCAGTTCGACATCGGCTTCTTCATGAAGCGCGCGCGGGTCTGCCAGGAGTTGTTCGGGGACAGTAACTACCACGCCGATCAGTTGGCGCGGATGAAGAGCTACTAACTGGCCGTCATTTCGACGCGCGCCCAACACGCGCCTCACACACCGGTGTCATCACCCGCGAAGGCGGGTGATCCAGTACGCCGCGGCCTCTCGGTCGATCATCGGCGTCTCCGGAATACTGGATCGTCCGGTCAAGCCGGACGATGACAGCCCCACGTGACGATATATCTCGGCGTCATTGCGAGCGTAGCGAAGCAATCCATCTACCCCCTGGGTCGAGGCGTGGATTGCTTCGTCGCTTTGCTCCCTTGCACAAACGCTTCGCATTTGTTGCAGGCAATGACGGCGGAGAGAATTTACCTGATCGGCGGCGCGTACTGGATCCCGCCGTTGCTCCACAGCGAGTTCAGTCCGCGCGGGATCTTCAGCTTCGATCCGTCGCCGACATTGCGGTCATAGACCTCGCCGTAATTTCCGACGTGGCGGATGATGCGCGCGGCCCAGTCCTTGGGCAGGCCGAGGTCTTCGCCATACGCGCCTTCGGTGCCGACCAGCCGCATCACGTCCGGCTTCTTCGACTTCAGCGCCTCGTCGATGTTCTTCGAGGTGATGCCGAGTTCCTCGGCGTTGAGCATGGCGTACAGCGTCCACTTCACGATCATCATCCAGTCGTCGTCGCGCTGCCGCACCACCGGCGCGAGCGGTTCCTTCGAGATGACGTCGGGCAGGATGACGCTGTCGTTCGGCTGGGTGAGGTTCAGCCGGAGTGCGTAGAGCTGGGAGACGTCGGCGGTGAAGGTGTCGCATTTGCCGCCTTCATAGGCCTTGAGCACCTCTTCCAGCCTCGAAAATTTCATCTCCGTGTATTTCATGTTGTTGGCACGGAAGTAGTCGGCAAGGTTGAGCAGCGTCGTCGTCCCTTCCTGCACGCAAACCTTGCTGTTGTTGAGGTCCAGCGCGGAATCGATGTTCCGCGAGCGCGGGATCATGAAGCCCTGGCCGTCGTAATAGGCGACTGCCGGGAAATAGAGCGCGTAGTTGCTCTCGCGCGACATGCTCCAGGTGGTGTTGCGGGAGAGGATGTCGACCTTGCGGCTCTGCAACTCCTTGAAGCGCTCGCTGGCGTCGAGCGGCAGGAACTTCGCCTTCTTCGGATCGTCGAAAATCGCGGCGGCCACCGCGCGGCAGAAATCGACGTCGAAGCCGGTCCAGTCACCCTTGTCGTCGGGGATCGAGAAGCCCGGCAGGCCCTTGTTGACGCCGCACAGCACTTCGC
>DATCXE010000569.1:0-3581 GCA_036565985.1 Bradyrhizobium sp. | reverse complement strand
CTCGGGATAATCCATGACCGGAATGCGGTCGATCAGGATCGTGTGATAGTCGTGCGCCAGCCGCAGGTAATCCGACGCGGCAAGCGGCTTTTCGCAGATGTCGGCAAAGGAAAACCGCGCGACGCCATGCGCCGAACACGGCACGCGCAGAACGCGGCCCTTGATCGCGATATCGCGCGGCCTGCAGGGCGCGTTGCCGGTCATCCTGCGCCAGGCGCGGTCGAGCGCGGCACCGGCCTCATCATCCGGCGGCACCAGCCACATCTTCACCCCGGCGAGTTTTTCCAGCCGGAAATCGGTGCGCGCATCGAGCCGCAGCACGTCCATGCGGCCTTCGATCTGCGCGATGAAGGGCAGGAACAGCGCGCGGTTGAGGCCGCCCTTGTAGAGGTCTTCGGGCGCGACGTTCGAGGTCGCCACCACGACGGTGCCGAGTTCGAACAATTTCGAGAACAGCCGGCCGAGGATCATGGCGTCGGCAATGTCGGTGACGTGGAATTCGTCGAAGCACAACAGCCATGCTTCGTCGAAGATGGCGTTGGCCGTCAGCTCGATCACGTCGCTGTCGGCGATTTCACCGCGGGCGATGTTCTGGCGATAGGCGTAGATCTTCTCATGCGCCTCGGCCATGAATTCGTGGAAATGGGCGCGCCGCTTGTGCCGGACCGGGCTCTGCTGAAAGAACAGATCCATCAGCATGGTCTTGCCGCGGCCGACCTCGCCATGAACGTAAAGCCCCCGCGGCGGCGGCTCGCTCTTGTCGCCGAACAGCCGGCCGAGCAGGCTCAGCTTGCGCACCGGCTTGTAGCTCGAAAGCCGCTCCTCGAGACCTGCGAACGCCTCGACGGCGTCGGCCTGCGCCGGATCGGCCTCGATGGCGCCCGAGGACACCAGAGACTCATAATGCGCGCGGAACGAGGTGGGGTTGGCCGACAGCATGGCCCCCTTTCGGCCTCAAGCGGGCGAAAATTGCAAGTCGCGAATCGGAGCTGGGGGTATGCAAGTACAACTCGTCATACCCGCGAAGGCAGGCAATCCAGTACGCCGCGGCTTCACGGCTCTATCTCAGGCGTCTCTGGTATACTGGATCATCCGCTTTCGCGGATGATGACGGCGATGGGCGTGACGCGCACGAAGCCTCACGCGCTCAGCGCGTAGGAATCCTCGACCACGTAGGGCCCGCCGCCTGTGGAGGCGCGGGAGGAGAACAGCACGAAGCGCGAGGCCAGAAACGTGCGGCTCGGGAAGTAGCCGCGCACCGAAAGGTAGTCGGCGACATCCCGGCTCGACGCGTCATGCAGCCGTGCCAGCGTCACATGGGGGGTGAATTTCCGCCCCTCGGGATCGAGCCCGAGCCGTTGCATCAATCGCTCGAGCTCGGCCTGCAGTTCGATCAGCGGCCGGCTCGGCTCGACGGAGGCGACCACCGCGCGCGGTTTCCGGCCGCCAAAACTCTGCAGGCCCTGCACCTTGACCTCGAACGGCTTGCGGTTGATCCGGAACAGCATCGAGGCGATTTCATTCGCCGACATGCCGTCGATATCGCCGATGAAGCGCAAGGTGACGTGATAATTTTCGGGATCGATCCAGCGTGCGCCGGGAAGGCCGCCACGCAAATTGGAAAGGCTCTGGCCGATCTCGGCCGGGATTTCCAGTCCAGCAAACAAACGCGGCATCGCATGACTCCCGATGCTTGGGCACGACCTTGAAAAGGCCCATGTCCTGTAGAAGCGCCCGGCGACGAATCACCGATAGCTATTTTCTAGCCGACTTATGTGACTCTGCGAAGCGCGGGGCGTTTACGGACTGGAAACCTTCGGGGAAAACGCTCGGTAGCCCTATCTGCTGCCGCTTTTTCAACTCCGCTGCGCGGAAACCGTGCCAACCAGTGCCTCCACCATGGGCAGAATGTTCTTCACGATAACGTCGACGCCGTCGGCGGTCGGATGGATCCCGTCGGCCTGGTTGAGCTTGGCGTCGGCTGCGACCCCTTCCAGGAAAAACGGATAGAGCGGCACGCCGAAGGATTTCGAAAGCTCCGGATAGATCGCGTTGAAGCGGGTGGCATACTCGGTGCCGTAATTGGGCGGGGCGAGCATTCCGCACAAAAGAACCGCGATCTTGCGCGCCTTCAGCCGCGTCAGGATCTCGGTCAGGGCGGCGCGGGTGACGCCCGGATCGATCCCGCGCAGGGCGTCGTTGGCGCCGAGTTCCAGGATGACCGCCTCGGTTCCCTCAGGCACCGACCAGTCCAGCCGGTCGCGACCGCCCGAGGCGGTATCGCCGGACACCCCGGCGTTGGTCATGTCGACCTTTATCCCCTTGTCGCTCAACGCTTTCTGTAACCGCACCGGGAACGCGGCGGTGGCGGACAGGCCCAGCCCCGCGCTCAGGGAATCGCCCAGCACGACCATCTTGACGGGCCGGTCCGGGGCGGCGGCCGGAGTTTGGGCAAAAGCCGGTCCGGCCGTCATCAAAGCCACAAACAACACGCCTATGTGCGCGAACACCCTTTTCAAGCCCTCGACCAGAGTGGTGGAAGTGCCATATGACCGAGCCATGGACAGCCTCATCGAACCCTCTTCACTGACCGGCGTCGAGCCGGACACCATTTCCATCGCCAACGTCAACCTCTCGCTCGGCACAGGCGCCGCGCGCGTTCATATCCTGAAGGATATCAGCCTTCGTGTGGCATCCGGCGAAGCGATCGGCCTGATCGGCCCGTCAGGTTCGGGCAAATCGACCTTGCTGATGGTGATGGCGGGGCTGGAACGACCTGACAGCGGAGAGGTGGTGGTCAACGGCACGCCGTTCAATGCCCTCGACGAGGACGCGCTGGCCCGCTTCCGCGGTCGCCAGGTCGGCATCGTATTCCAGTCGTTTCATCTGATCCCGACCATGACGGCGCTGGAAAACGTCGCGGTGCCGCTGGAACTCGCCGGCAATCCCGACGCCGCACAGCGCGCGGCGCAGGAATTGACCTCGGTCGGGCTCGGCGATCGCCTGCACCATTATCCGACCCAATTGTCCGGCGGCGAGCAGCAGCGTGTCGCGCTCGCCCGTGCGCTGGCGCCCGACCCCGCAATCCTGGTGGCGGACGAACCGACCGGCAATCTCGATGAAGCCACCGGCAGGCAGATCGTCGATCTGCTGTTCACCAAGCATGCCGAGCGCGGCATGACGCTGGTGCTGGTAACGCACGACACCTCGCTGGCGCGGCGCTGCGACCGCGTGGTACGGCTGCGTTCGGGCCGGATCGACGGGCATTCATGACCACAATCTCCGAACCGGCCTATCGCAGCCGCGCGTCATCGCTGGCGCTGCGCTACGCCCTGCGCGAACTGCGCAGCGGCCTGCGCGGCTTCTACGTCTTCATCGCCTGCATCGCGCTCGGCGTGATGGCGATCGCCGGCGTGGGCTCGGTGGCGGCCAGCCTGAGCGAAGGCTTGACGCGCGAGGGCCGCACCCTGCTGGGCGGCGACGTGGCGTTCTCGCTGATCCAGCGCGAAGCCAAGCCAGAGGAACTCGCCTTCCTGCGCGCGCGCGGCGAGGTTTCGGTCGCGGCCGCGCTGCGGGTCATG
>DATCXE010000559.1:0-12391 GCA_036565985.1 Bradyrhizobium sp. | reverse complement strand
TTTCGCGGCAGCGCCACTTGCCGCTCTGTCGGCGCGCGCGACGCTGACCGCGGCGCTGGAAGCCTATCTCGGCCGGCGCAGCGCCGCGCGCGTTCTCGCAGGAACGCTGCGGCGTGAGGTCGGCGAGACCATTCGCGCCGTCCTGCTCTATGCTGATCTGCGCAGTTTCACCGCGCTGTCCGAGGCCGAACCGCCGGCGGCTGTCATCACCGCGCTTGGGGCATGGTTCGACTGCATCGCCGGCGCCGTTCACGCCTTCGGCGGCGAGGTGCTGAAGTTCATCGGTGACGGCATGCTGGCGATCTTTCCCGTTGTCGCTGAAAATCCCCGCGAAGCCTGCAACGCCGCGCTGCGCGCCGTCTCGTCCGCCCAGGCCGGCATGGCGCATCTCGATGGGGTCAGGCGAGAGCAGGGGCTGCCATCGCTGGCTTTCGGCGCGGCGCTGCATCTTGGCGAGATTCTGTGGGGCAATGTCGGCGCGGCCGACCGGCTCGATTTCACGGCGATCGGTCCCGCCGTCAATCTCGTCAGCCGGCTGGAAGGGCTTTGCCGGCCGCTCGGTCGAACGGTTTTGATCTCGGGCGCAGTTGCGGCAGAAACCGATGCGGGCCTGATCCCGCTCGGAACGCATGCGCTGCGCGGCATCGCTGCTCCCTGCGCGGTCTACACCGTGCCGGATCCCTGAGCGCCCGATCACGAAGACGTTAAACCGAATGGTTGACTATCTGTGGTGTGCCACTATACTAAACCAAATGGTTGAACAATCCGCTCACCTCGACGCTGTTTTTCATGCCCTCGCGGATCCAACGCGGCGGGCGATGCTTGGTCATCTGGCAACGCGCGAACTCACGATCGGGGAACTGGCGACGCCCTTCAGGATGAGTTTCGCGGGCGCCTCGAAACACGTGCGGGTGCTGGAGAGCGCGGGGCTGGTGACGCGCACGATCCGCGGCCGCACCCATCTCTGCCGCCTCGAAGCGGCGCGGCTTATGGAAGCCAATGCGTGGCTGCGGCGCTACGAGCGCTTCTGGAATGAAAATCTCGACGCGCTGGAATCCCTGCTGCGTGTCGAGGACGAGGCCAAAGCAAGGAAGATCAAGGAGTAGAACAATGGACGCAAAGACAAAACCCGACGCCTATGGCGCGTTGATCGAGCCCACGACGTTGAAGATCCAGCGGCTGTTGCCCGGACCGATCGAGCGCGTGTGGGCCTATCTCACCGACAGCGAACTGCGCCGCAAATGGCTGGCGGCGGGTGCGATGGAGATGAAGGTCGGCGCGCCCGTCGAACTCGTCTGGCGCAACGCCGAACTCAACGATCCGCCCAGCAAGCGGCCGGAAGGTTTTTCCGAAGAGAACCGGATGCAGAGCCGCATCACCGAACTCGAGCCGCTCCGCAAGCTTTCGATCGCCTGGAACGGAAGCGGCGACGTCACCTTCGAGCTGGAGCCCAAAGGCAAGGGCGTGCTGCTCACCGTGATCCATCGCCGTCTGCCCGATCGCTCGACCCTGCTCAAGGTCAGCGCCGGCTGGCACATGCATCTCGACGTTCTGGTTGCCCGCGCCAACGGCGAGGAGCCGGAATCGTTCTGGGACGGCTGGAGCCGGCTGCACAGGGAATACGACCAGCGGCTGCCGGCCTGAGCCGGCACGTCGAAAGCCCGCAACAAGCATAGCAACAAGCAGGAGTTTAGCCATGAAGACCAACGTCGTCTCAGCGAAGGAGTGGGAAGCCGCGCGCCAGCAGATGCTCGTCAAGGAGAAGGCCGCAACGCGCGCCCGTGACGCGCTGGCCGCGGAGCGCAGGCGCATGCCGTGGATGGCCGTGGAGAAAAGCTACGCATTCGACGGACCCGGCGGCAAGGCGAGCCTGCTCGATCTGTTCGACGGCCGCCGCCAGTTGATCGTCTACCGCGCGTTCTATGAGCCCGGCGTATTCGGCTGGCCCGATCATGCCTGCCGCGGCTGCTCGATGGTGGCGGACCAGGTCGCTCATCTCGCCCATCTCAACGCCCGCGACACCACGCTCGCGTTCGTCTCGCGCGCGCCGCAGGCCGATATCGCACGCCTGAAGGTGCGCATGGGCTGGCAGATGATCCCCTGGTACACCGTCACCGACAGCTTCGATGCTGATTTCGGCGTCGGCGAGTGGCACGGCACCAATGTGTTCATCCGCGACGGCGGCAAGGTTTATCGCACCTACTTCATCAACAACCGCGGCGATGAGCAGATGGGGGGGACCTGGAGCTATCTCGACATCACGCCGCTCGGCCGGCAGGAAGTGTGGGAGGATTCGCCTGAGGGCTATCCGCAGACGCAGACCTACAAGTGGTGGAACTGGCACGACAGCTACGTCGAAGGTGCCGCGCCGGACAAGAGATGGGTCGAGATATCGGACGCGGGCGAGGCCGCGTTCCGGAAAGAGGCGGGCGCGAAGCCATGAGCGAAGCCTGCACCGGCGTGGCGGCAACCGGCATAGCCGGCTGGCTGTCGCTCGCGGCGGCGCCGACCTTCGCTGTCATGGCGCTGCTGACGCATTTCGGCAGTGGTCCGCTGGAAGCGCTGTGTTCGACGGGCACTTCATTGCACCTCGGCGGCATGGTCCCGATGTACCTGTTGATGAGCGCCTTCCACTCGGCGCCCTGGCTCAAGCTGATCGCCGGCCGCGCCTGACTTGACGCGGCGGCCGCAAGCGACGATGGAGAGAGGAGGTTTTTGCCGGATAACATTCCAGGCCAACGACAAGAGGAAATTCCATGGCACGGGTGCGCTGTATTACCGAAATGGGCATGGGCGTCGACGTTCACGGGCGCGATGCCACCAAGGCCGCCAGGCGCGCCGTCTCGGATGCCATCCGCCACTCCAGCCTCGGCTTTTTCCGCATGCTCGGCAAAACCGCCAACGACATGTTCGTCCAGGTCACCGTCGCGGTGCCGGACCCCAGCGGGGTCGATACCGCGGCAGTTGCCAAGGAGCTGCCGTATGGCACCGTGAACGTGACGGCGGTCAAGGGCGGGCTGGAAGTGCCTGCCGAGAGCGGAAGCGATTCCATCATCATCGCCAATGCCGCCGTGATCGTCAGTTTCGACGACGGCAAGACTGGTTAGATTTTCTCAGTGCCAATCAGGCCGGACACCGAAGTCCGCGCATTCAATCAGAAGACCTGGAGCACCTCATGACGACCAAGGACAGCAGCACCTACTGGAAGCGCGGGCGGGTCGAACTGCGCGCCGCCGGTTTCGATCCGGACCGCGCCGCCCAAACCAGCGCGGTGGTCACGATCGCCAGCGCCTACACCAACGCCCATCGCTGCAACAACCGCGTGCGCACCATCGGCGATCTGCTGGTGGAACTGCTGGCGGAGCGCGGCGGGCAGGGGCTGATCGTCGGCGCGCCGGCGGTCTCGGATGCGCTGACGCAGGGAACGCCGACGGCGGGCTACAGCCTCGCCTCCCGCGACGTCGTCGCCGATTGTTTCGAGATCGGCCACTACGCCCATCACGGCGATGCGATGATCGTGATCTCGGGCTGCGACAAGACCGGCGCCGCCGCGCTGATGCCGCTGGCGCGGACCAATGCCTTTGGACTGGTGCTCTATCCCGGCACCAGCACGCCGGGCCGCGTCTCGTTCGGGGCGTGGGCCGCCAAGGGCAACAACCTCACGATCCTGGATTACGCCGAGGCACGCGCCGCCAATGAATCCGGCCGGCTCTCCGGCGAGGAACTGCTTGAAGTCGAGCGCAACGTGATGCCCGGCAGCGGCACCTGCGGCGCGATGTTCACGGCCAACACCATGAGCACGATTGCGGAATCCATCGGCATGATGCTGCCGCGCGGCGCCTCGCATCCCGCCGATTATGATGCGGGCAGCGATATTCACGCCGACGTCCGCGCGCAGGCGCGCGCCTCGGTCGACGCCCTGTACCGGCTGATGGAAGCAGGCATCCGGCCGCGCGACATCATGACCGAGCGGGCGTTCGAAAACGCGATCACGACCGTCTACGCCATGGGCGGCTCGACCAACATGTATCTGCATCTGCTGGCGGTCGCGCGCGAGGCCCAGGTGCCGATCACCATCGAACGGATCCAGCAGATCGGCGAGCGCGTCCCGCTGCTCGCCAATCTGCAGCCGCATGGGCCGTTCGCGATGGGCAGCCTGCATGCGATCGGCGGCGTACCTGTCGTGATGAAGGAACTGCTGCGTGCCGGGCTGCTGCACGGCGACGTCATGACGGTCAGCGGCAAGACGCTGGCGGAAAATCTCGCTGACGTACCGACATTGGAAGAAATGGACCGGCAGGAGATCGTGCTTCCGGTGTCGAAACCGATCGCACCCGCCAACAATCACATCAGCGTCCTGAAGGGCAATCTGGCGCCGGAGAGCTGTTTGCTGAAGCTGTCCGGCAAGACGCTGGAGAAGGGTCAGTTCCGCGGCACTGCGCGCGTGTTCGAGTCCGAGGCCGATACGATGGCGGCGATCCGCGCTGGCGAGATCGTGCCAGGCAACGTGATCGTGGTGCGCAATGTCGGCCCGGTCGGCGGACCCGGCATGCCCGAGATGGTGATGCTGACGATCCAGCTGCAGGGGCGGGGCCTCGGCGAAGACGTCGCCCTGATCACCGACGGCCGCTTTTCCGGCGTCTCGCACGGCATCCTGATCGGCCACGTCTCGCCGGAAGCCGCGCGCGGCGGCCCGATCGCGGCAGTGCGCGATGGCGACACCATCGTGATCGACCCTACCGCCCGCACGGTGAACCTCGAAGTATCAGCGGAAGAGATCGCCCGACGCATGGCAGATTGGCGTGCGCCGGCGTCCGTCGCCGCGGTGCGGCCGGGATCGGTGCATGACAAATACATCCGCCTGGTCTCGTCGGCGCATTACGGATGCGTGTTGTGAGTGCGGGCAAGCCTCTGCGTGATCTCACCCACCGACTCGAAGAAATGCGTCGGCCCCGCCGCTTGCAGCGCGGCGGGAAGCGCATAGCCCCAGGCCACAGCGCCTGAATCCATGCCGGCAGCATTGGCGGCTTCGATGTCGCGGATTTCGTCGCCGATGCAGATCGTCTCCGATGGGCTAGCTCCGAGCTTCCGTGCCACGCGTCGAAATTTCCGGTGCTTGCCGAACACGGCAGCGCCGCAGTCGAAGCGGGTGATCAGGCTCGCAGTCGGGCCGAGCACGCGCCTGACGGACGCTTCGCTATCGGAGCTGACGATCGCGGTGCTGAAGCCGAGGCGCTGCAGGTCGGTCAGCATCCCCGGGATGCCGGCGAACAGCGGCGTCTGGCTTGCGGCCGCGAGCTTGCGCTTGCGCATGTCGCTGACGATGGCCGGCAGTTGCCACATCGAGACTTTGAGCCGCGCCATGATTTCCCGTGCCGACAGCCCGCGCATGGCTTCCAGTTCCTCGGGGCTGACCGGTGCGAGATCGAACCGCGCAATCGTTTCCTGGAACGAGGTACGAAACCAGGGAAGCGAGTCGGCCAGTGTGCCGTCGAAATCGAATATGGCGAGGCGATAGCGGGTCATCGGAAATCAGCGTTCAGCGCGTCACGTGTCATCGCCGCCGAAATACGCCGGTTTGCCGGTGGTCCAGGTCTCGCCCCAGAGCTGCCCCCCGCCATCCACCGTCAGCGTTTCGCCGGTGATGAATTTGGCCGAGGAACCGGCGAGAAAGACGCTGGCCTCCGCAACGTCCCATGGCGAGCCCGTGCGCATCATCGGGTTCGAGCGCGGATAGGCGGCGCGCGCCTCCGGCGAATAGACCTTCCAGCCTTCGGTCTCGATCGCGCCGGGCGCCACGCAGTTGACGCGGATGTTCAGCGGCGCCCACTCGACCGCAACCGCGCGCGACAATCCGATGACGCCGCTTCGCGCGGCGATGGTGTGGGCGATGCCGTAGAGGCCATGTGTCGTGACCACCACGATGTTGACGATGCTGCCGGGGTGCTTGTGGTCGCGCCAGCGTTGCGCGGCGGCCTGCATCATGTACCAGGTGCCGTTGAGGTTGGTGTTGATGACGGCGTTCCAGCCCTTCACCGAAAAATCGATGGCCGCTTGCGGAAACTGTCCGCCGGCGCTGTTGACGAGGCTGTCGATGCGGCCTTGTTCCGCCCAGATGGCGTCGAACAGGGTGCCCACCGCCTCGGGCTCCCGGATGTCGGTGGCGTGCGCGGAGGCCTTCAGGCCGCGGCCGCTGAACTGCGCCACGAGGGCATCGAGCTTGCCCTGGTCACGCCCGACCAGGGCGACATGCGCGCCCAGCCGCGCGAACAGCCAGGCGATCGCCCGCCCGATGCCGCCGGCGCCGCCCGATACGACAACGACCTGGTCCTTGAATGAATCGCCTGCAAAGGCAGTCGGAAGAACCGCGAGCTCCGCGTCGGTCAAGCCAAGCTTCGCCGATGGGGGATGGTCAGTCATGGATCGCGGCAGGCCTTGTCATGCGCGGCATCAGTCGTACATTAGCCGCGCAACGGAAACCAAGCAAAAGAACGAGTGTTGATGCCCGATCTGTCCGCTTTCCCGATCACCCGCCGCTGGCCCGCCAAACACCCCGACCGCCTTCAGCTTTATTCGCTGCCGACGCCGAACGGCGTCAAGGTCTCAATCATGCTGGAAGAGATCGGGCTGCCATACGAGGTGCATCTGGTCGATTTCAACAAAGATGACCAGAAGACTCCGGAATTTCTCTCGCTGAATCCGAACGGCAAGATTCCGGCGATCCTCGATCCGGATGGGCCCGGCGGCAAGCCGCTGCCGCTGTTCGAGTCGGGCGCGATCCTGCAATATCTGGCGGAGAAGACCGGCAAGCTGCTGCCGGCCGATCCGGCGCGGCGGTATCAAAGCATCCAGTGGCTGCACTTCCAGATGGGCGGCATCGGGCCGATGTTCGGCCAGGTCGGCTTTTTCCACAAATTCGCCGGCAAGGATTTTGCCGACAAGCGGCCGCTCGAGCGTTATGTCGCGGAGTCAAAGCGGCTCCTTGGCGTGATGGAAACGCATCTCGCCGGCCGGCAGTGGATCATGGATGACGAATACACCATCGCCGATATTTCCATGCTCGGCTGGGTCCGCAACCTGATCGGCTTCTACGGCGCGCGTGAGCTTGTTTCATTCGACTCGCTGAAGCAGGTGCCCGCATGGCTCGAGCGCGGGCTCGCACGACCGGCGGTGCAGCGCGGGCTGGAAATTCCGAAGCGGTCCTGACGTCAATCCACGTGGCGGCTTCGAACAGTTGGTAGACGAGGGGATATCGGCGCTGCCGCCGAAGCCGCACTCGAATAGCGTCGTCACTCGTTAGCTGCCGTGAGCGGGCCGCGGAAGCGGGTGACAGGCCAGTCCATGACAGATTCGCCGGCAGGCTCTGCAAAAATTGGCCTGCTCGCGGTGGAATTGATGACGCATATAAACGTCCGGTTGCCACATGAGCGTGATTGTCGCGCCATGTCGCTCTATTCCAAGGTGGTCCTCCCGCCCGGAGCAATCCCATGGCTGTTGAAGCCGTCCGTCCCGCCGCGCGTCATCAGCCATGGTACAAGATCCTCTATGTGCAGGTGCTGATCGCGATTGCGCTAGGCGTCGTCGTCGGTCGGTTCTACCCACATCTCGGCAAGGAGCTGAAGCCGCTCGGCGACGGCTTCATCGCCCTGATCAAGATGATGATCGCTCCGGTGATCTTCTGCACGGTTGTGCACGGCATTTCATCGATGGGCGACCTGAAGCGCGTCGGCCGTGTCGGGCTCAAGGCGTTGATCTATTTCGAAGTCGTCTCGACGATCGCATTGGCCGTCGGCCTCATCGTCGGCAAGGTCCTGCAGCCTGGCCGTGGGTTCAACATCGACCCGGCCACGATCGATCCCAACTCCGTCGCAACCTACGTCACCAAGGCCAGGGAAGAGGGCATCGTCTCGCATCTGCTGGCGATCATTCCGGACAGCTATTTTGGCGCGCTCGCCCGCGGCGATCTGTTGCAGGTCCTCCTGGTTTCCATCCTTTCCGGATTTGCAATCGCATTTCTGGGCAAAGCCGGTGAGCCGATCTCGCGCGCCGTCGATCAGGCGGCGAAAATGTTCTTTGGCATTATCCGCATGATCGTGCGCCTCGCGCCGATCGGCGCTTTTGGGGCGATGGCGTTTACCGTCGGCGCGTACGGGCTCGATTCGCTGTGGAATTTGTTCGCGTTGATTGCGACCTTCTATTTCACCAGCATCTTGTTCGTATTGGTCGTTCTTGGTTCGATCGCGCGGGTATCCGGCTTTTCGATCGTTCGCTTCATCGCCTACATCAAGGACGAATTGCTGATCGTGCTCGGAACCTCGTCGTCGGAAACCGTCTTGCCGCAGATGATGCAGAAGATGGAGCACCTGGGCGCGTCGCGATCCGTGGTGGGCCTTGTCGTACCAACCGGCTACAGCTTCAACCTCGACGGCACCAACATCTATATGACGCTGGCAACGCTGTTCCTGGCGCAGGCGACCAACACCGATCTGACGATCTGGCAGGAACTCGGCATTCTCGGCGTCGCCATCATCACCTCGAAGGGTGCCTCCGGGGTCACGGGCGCGGGCTTCATCACGCTGGCGGCGACCCTGTCGATCGTGCCCGATATACCGATCCAGTCGATCGCCATCCTGGTAGGAATCGACAAGTTCATGAGCGAGTGCCGGGCGCTAACCAATCTCATCGGCAACGGCGTTGCTTGCATCGTTATCAGCCGATCGGAGGGCGAACTGGACAAGGACAAGCTGCACGAGGCAATGGCTCATCCGATCGAACTGGGAGAGGCGCTCGAGCCGGGCGCGTCGTAAATATTGGCGGATCTCTGGATCAAATTTGGCGGGGCAGAATGACAAAACCTATCACCATCTACGGCATCAGGAATTGCGACACCATGAAGAAGGCGCGCGCCTGGCTCGATGCCCACGGCGTGGCCTACGACTTTCACGACTACAAGCTTGCCGGCATCGGCAAGGACAAGCTCAAGCAATGGTCGGATGACGTCGGTTGGGAAACGCTGCTCAACCGTGCAGGCACGACGTTCAAGAAGCTGCCCGATGGCGACAAGGAAGGCCTCAACGAACGCAAGGCGCTCGCGCTGATGGCGGCGCAACCCTCGATGATCAAGCGCCCGGTGCTCGATCTCGGCGGAAAATTGCTGGTGGGATTCAAGCCGGATATCTACGCCAGGGACGTGGCGCCGAAGTCGTCTGGACGCCGGGCCTGATTGAGCCCGCTCACCCGAACTCGACCACGTCGCCGGCCGCAATGCGGCCCGGTGCGCGATGGAAGAGATCCCGGTCGATGATGCTGCGCAGCCTGGGCACCGGCAGCTTGTCGTTTCCGCGCATCAGGTTTCTGATCTCGAAGCCGCCGTCCTCGCTGATGGTTTTCAGCGACGCGACGATGTGGGTGACGCCATCGCCGTCGGAGAACGGCAACAGCAGCCGCTCATAGGCGACGATGCGCCCGTAGATGTCGTCGATATTGGCGATGGTGTAGGCCGGAAGGCGGCGGGCGATACATTCGTAATAGACCGGCATGACAATTGGAGCGAGCTTCGTCCCAAGATACTCGTCGAGATGGCGGCCCTTGCCGGTATTCCCGTAGGCCCTCGACATGCGTGTGCCGTCGCTCTCGATCGTAAGACACGGCGGCTGCACGCCGGTGTCGACGCTGTAGAAGACGAGGTCGGGGAATTCGTCCTCGATCCGCTCCGGCTGGTATTCCGACAGGCGCGGGATCGATCGGTCGCGGGCGTATAACCGCAGCCACGTATTCAGCAGGTCGCGCTGCTTGATCGATTTGACGATCGATGGTTGGGCGCTTTCAAATTCCAAAGACGCAATTCCTGGCGATCTAAAATCGCGTGATCATGCGTCCGAGGGGCAAATATTGTATGAAAGCGCTCGATTGCAGCAAAACACCGTTAACGATGGCTTGCCGGCGCGCCTAACCGGCCGAACAGTGGCTGGGGCCATTCGACTTATGGCGCATCGGAACCGGCGCAGGTCTTCCCCCGCGTCAGCTTTCCGCCCTTGCCTAATCCCCGCCATTGACGGCATATTCCGGCCCGGAGGCGGCAGGCCCGGGACGGATTCCAAGGACGTCCGGGAGAACCTGCCCGTATTGGGAAAAATTGGCCACGCGCGAGGGACGTCGCGACGACGGCTGATGGGGGAAATTTGTTTGGCTGATGAGTTCATTCTCGAAACCCACGGATTGACCAAGGAGTTCGCGGGTTTCTTCGCGGTTCGCGATGTCGCTCTCAAGGTGCGCCGCGGCAGCATTCATGCGTTGATCGGGCCGAACGGCGCCGGCAAGACGACATGCTTCAACCTCTTGACCAAGTTTCTGAAGCCTTCCGCAGGGCAGATACTTTACAAGGGACAGGACATCACCGCGATGGCGCCGGCCGATGTCGCGCGTCTCGGGCTGGCACGTTCATTCCAGATTTCGGCGGTGTTTCCGCACCTGACGGCGCTGGAAAACGTTCGTGTTGCGCTGCAGCGCCAGCACGGAAGCTCATTCGATTTCTGGCGCTCCAAGAGCGTGCTCGACCAATACAATGGCCGCGCGCTCGAACTGCTGAACGATGTCGGCTTGAGCGAGTTCGCCAACACGGCCGCGGTCGAAATGCCATATGGGCGCAAGCGCGCGCTCGAGATTGCGACGACGCTGGCGCTCGATCCCGAAATGATGCTGCTCGACGAACCGATGGCCGGCATGGGTCATGAAGACATCGAGAAGATCGCTGCGCTGATCAAGCGCATCTCGGCGAAGTACACCATCCTGATGGTCGAACATAATCTCTCCGTCGTGGCCAACCTGTCCGACATCATCACGGTGCTGACGCGCGGTCAGGTGCTGGCGGAAGGCAATTATGCCGAACTGTCGAAGGACGAGCGCGTCAAGGAAGCCTATCTGGGGGCCGGTCATGGCTAGTTTGAAAATGGCCGAGGCCGCATCCAATGCGGCGGACGCGCAGGTTCTCTCCGTTTCCGACCTGCAGGCCTGGTACGGCGAATCCCACATCCTTCACGGCATCAACTTCAATGTGAAGGCCGGCGAGGTGGTCACGCTGCTCGGCCGCAACGGCGCCGGCAAGACCACGACGCTGAAATCGGTGATGGGAATCATCGGCAAGCGCACCGGTTCGATCCGCTTCGACGGCCAGGACATCTCGCGCGCCTCGTCCGACAGGATCGCGCGAATGGGCGTCGCTTTCTGTCCCGAGGAGCGGGGGATTTTCGCAAGCCTCGACGTGCGCGAAAACCTGCTTCTGCCTCCGATCGTGCGCCCCGGCGGCCTGTCGCTCGATCAGATCTTCGAATTGTTTCCGAACCTGAAGGAGCGCCTCAGCAGCCAGGGCACCAAGCTTTCGGGCGGCGAGCAACAAATGCTTGCGATCGCCAGGATCCTGCGCACCGGCGCGCGCTTCCTGATGCTGGATGAGCCGACCGAAGGTCTGGCACCCGTCATCATTCAGCAGATCGGCCACACCATTGCGCGGCTGAAAGCGGAAGGGTTCACCATCCTGCTGGTCGAACAGAATTTCCGCTTCGCCTCCACGGTGGCCGACCGCTATTACATCGTCGAGCACGGCAAGGTCATCGACGGTTTTGCGAATTCGGAACTGTCGGCCAACATGGACAAGCTCCACACCTATCTTGGCGTTTAATCGGTACTGGATTGCACTCAGAATTGATGGAGACGATATGAAACATAGCATTTCAGCTCTTTTCCTCGGCAGCGCGCTGGCGCTTGCCACAGGCGGCGCCCTTGCGCAGGACAAGACGATCAAGATTGGTGTCCTCACCGACAATTCCGGACTTTACTCCGATCTCGGCGGCGTCGGCTCGACACTCGCCGCGCAGATGGCGATCGAGGATTCCGGCCTTGCTGCCAAGGGCTGGAAGGTCGATCTGATCTCCGCCGACCACCAGAACAAGCCGGACATCGCCACCACCATCGCGCGGCAATGGATCGACGTCGAGAAGGTCGACATCTTCATGGATGTGCTGAACTCCGGCGTTGCGCTGGCGGTCAACAACGTGGTGAAGGAAAAGAATTCCATCATGATCAACACCGGCGCGGCGACGTCGGACCTCACCAACGCCCAATGCACGCCCAATACGGTTCATTGGGTTTACGACACCTACATGCTGGCCAACAGCACCGGCCAGGCGCTGGTGAAAGCCGGTGGTGACACCTGGTACTTCCTCACCGCCGACTACGCGTTCGGTGCGGCGCTGGAACGCGATACCACGGCGGTCATAGTGAGGTCGGGCGGCAAGGTGCTCGGCACCGTCAAACATCCCCTGAACTCCTCGGACTTCTCCTCGTTCCTGTTGCAGGCGCAGGCCTCCAAGGCCAAGATCGTCGGCATGGCCAA
>DATCXE010000555.1:0-8680 GCA_036565985.1 Bradyrhizobium sp. | reverse complement strand
GCCGACGTTTGCACCCGCTCCGGGGTCACCCGCTCCAAGCGATACCGAGGACGAACGGCCGACCCGCCTGAACTGAGCGGCCAGCGCCACTTCCGATAATACCTGCCATGAACGGGGATCGAGTTGGCTTCGTCCGCGGCGCATGATCCGCCAAAGTGTGAGCGGTTTGGCGGTAGATCATGCGCCTATTCAATAATTTAGAGCGCGATCGGACGCAAAACCGGCTTCCACTTTTGCTGATCGCGCTCTTCTCGGCTATACGCCTAAGGTGATGCACGGCTTTCAACGACAGCCGGCCCAAGAAAAGACAAGGAGAAAACGCCGTGAACAAAGCCGTTACCGCCCCGCTGCCTGCTTCCGTTCTCGAAGCGCTGGCGCGCTATGACACCCCGACCATCTGCAACGCGATGGAGATCGTGGCGCCGGAGCGCCGCCTGATCGGCTACACCACCAAGCCGCTGGTCTGCCCGTTTCCCGATCTGCCCCCGATGGTCGGCTATGCCCGTACCGTGACGATCCGTTCGGTGCTCAAGTCGGGCCTGCCGGCCGACGAGCAGGCGAAGCGCCGCATCGCCTATTACGAATATGTCGGCACCGGCTTCGGTCCGCGCATCACCGTGATCCAGGATATCGACGGCGCCGACGTCGGCTACGGCGCGTTCTGGGGCGAGGTGCAGAGCAACGTGCACAAGGCGCTCGGCTGCCTCGGCGTCATCACCGACGGATCCATTCGCGATATTCCGCAATGGGCGCCGGGCTTCCAGGCGCTGGCCGGCTCGATCGGCCCGTCGCATGCCTGGGTCCATGCGGAAAGCTTCGGCGGCGAAGTGCGCGTCGCCGGCATGACGGTGCACTCGGACGATCTGATCCACGCGGACCAGCACGGCGCGATCGTGATCCCGATCGACATCGCGGCGAAGATTCCCGAGGCCGCCGAACTCTGCGGCCGGCGCGAGACGCCGATCCTGGAAATCGCGCGCAGCCCGGATTTCACGCTCGAAAAGCTGAAAGCGGCGCTGAAGCGCTCGGCGGAGATCCACTGACAAAAGTCAGGGTCATCAATCAGGCGAGGGGGGAAGCGTGATGAGAGGCTTTTGGGCGACGCTGTCATTGTTGATCCTGGCCAGTGTTGTCGGCGCACAAGCGCAGACCTACCCATCGCGCCCCATTACGCTGGTGGTTCCGTTCCCTGCGGGCGGATCGACCGACGCCGCGGCACGGATCCTGGCGGAGCGCATGCGCGCTCCGCTCGGGCAGTCCGTCGTGATCGAAAATGTCGGCGGCGCCGGCGGCAGCATCGCCGTCGGCCGCGTGGCACGCGCTGCGCCCGACGGCTACACCTTCGACATCGGGCAATGGGATACCCATGTCGGAAGCATCATCTACAAGCTCGACTACGATCTCGAAAAGGATTTTGAGCCGATCGCGCTGGTCTCAAACAATCCCCAGCTCATGGTCGCCAAGAACGACCTGCCGGCCAACACGGTTGGCGAACTGGTGACGTGGATGAAGGCGAACCCCGGCAAGATCAACTTCGTCAACCAGAATGCGGCGGCGAATGTCAGCGGCGTGCTGTTCGAAAGCCTCACCAAGCAGAAAGTGCAGTTCATTCCCTATCGCGGCGCGGGACCTGCGATGACCGATCTCGTTTCCGGCACCGTTGATCTGCTGGTGGTGCAGGGCGCGGTCGCGCTGCCGCAAATCCGGGCCGGCAAGATCAAGGCGCTCGCCAACCTTTCACCGACGCGATCGGCCTCGATGCCTGACATTCCGACCGCGGATGAGACGGGCGTGCCCGGCCTTTATATGTCCGGCTGGTTCGGATTCTTTGCGCCAAAGGGAACGCCAAAGGACATCATCGCCAAACTCAACGCCGCGACCGTCGAGGCGCTGGCGGACCCGGCGATCCAGAAGCGCTTTACCGAACTGGGACTGGACGTCGCTCCGCGCGCGCAGCAGACCCCGGAAGGGCTGGCCGCGTTCCAGAAGGCCGAGATCGCCAAATGGTGGCCGATCATCAAGGACGCCGGCATCGGGGCACAGGCGCAGTAATCCTGCGAGACCGGATCGCTTGACCCACCCCGTCATTGCGAGGAGCCAACGGGTCGCGCGAATGCGCGCCCGATGACAGGCTCCGCGACGAAGCAATCCATACTTCCGTTGCAGCACGATGGATTGCTTCGCCTCGCTCGCAATGACGCCTTGGCTTGTAGCGGAAGTCAGCCGGCCCGTTATAGTTAGCAAAGTATTGAGATCCGCCACGGGCGATGCCCTGGCAAATCTGGCGCGCCCCGCAATTGTACGGTTCGACGTCGGCTTATCCTTTACGGCTCTTTAATTGCGCGGTCGTAGGGTCCGTGGTGCGGCTCCGAATGGGAGGCGCGACCGTCCAGGACGGCCGGTGGTTCGCGTAAGCGTCGGAGTTCAGAATGGATATCACCACGCTCATTGGCCTGATCGCCGGCGGCATCGTCCTGGTGACGCTGATCCTGATGGGTGGTGACCTCCGGATGTTCTACGACGTCCATGCCATCATCATCATCTTCGGCGGTTCGTTCGCCGCGACCCTGATTCGCTTTCCGCTCAGCGCGATCCTGCACGGCATGCCGCTGGGCGCGAAATTCGCCTTCACCATGAGCCGTCTCTCGGCGCGCGACCTGGTCGACGAACTGGCGCGCATTGCGGAGATCGCGCGCAAGCAAGGGCCGGTCGGCCTGGAAAAGGTCGAGATCGACGAGCCTTTCCTCGCCAAGGGAATCCGCTACGTCGCCGACGGCTACGACCTCGAATTCATCCGCGACAATCTGGAGCGCGATCGCGACAATTTCCTGATGCACCTGAACGAGGGATCGAAGATCTATCGCGCCATCGGCGATTGCGCGCCGGCGTTCGGCATGATCGGAACCCTGATCGGCATGGTGCAGATGTTCTCGAACATGTCGGATCCCTCAAAGCTCGGTCCCTTCATGGCGGTGGCGCTGCTGGCGACGCTCTACGGCGCGCTGGTGGCGAACCTGATCTGCCTTCCGATCGCCGACAAGCTGCACGGCAAGCTACTGGACGAGGAGACCAACCGCACGCTGATCATCGACGGCATCCTGATGATCCGCGACTCCAAAAGCCCGGCACTGGTGCGTGAAATGCTGTTGGCCTACCTGCCCGAAAAACATCGCCACGAGGAAGGCGAACTGGCGCCGGCCTGATCGGCAGCGGCATCCAGGCGCGGACATAGAGCATGGCCAAGAAGAAACGCGAAGAGGCGCATGGCGGCCACGGCTGGTTCGTGACGTTCGCCGATCTGATGGCGTTGCTGCTGGCATTCTTCGTCATGCTGGTCGCGTTCTCCAGCCAGGACAAGGACAAGCTGAAAATCGTCGCCGGTTCGATGCGCGAAGCGTTCGGCGTGCAGACCGAGGTGCGTTATTCCGGCATCGTCGAATCCGACGGTCTGCCGACACGGCCGAAGATGAAGAACGTCGATCATATTTCGCCGGAAGAATCATCCGCGACGCCGACCCCGGACGAAAAGGATCGCACCCGCGAATCCGGCGCCCGTTTGAAGGTGGACCGCGAATTCGCTCTCGCCTCGGCCTCGTTGCGCCAGGCGCTGCAGGACATGCCGGAACTGACCGAAATGTCCAAGCACATCATTTTCGAGGAGACCAGCCAGGGCCTCAATCTCGAAATCGTCGATCAGGATGGCCGCTCGATGTTCGCCGACGGCTCCAAGGTGCCCTACGACCGGACCCGGCGCCTGATCCAGAAACTGGCAGTGCCGCTCAAGGCGACGCCGCTGCGCGTCAACATCGTCGGCCACACCGCAGCCGGCTTCGTTCCGGCACGCGGCGACTACGGCGCGTTCGATCTGTCAGCCGACCGCGCCAACGCAGTGCGCCAGATTCTCGAACGTGAGGGTTTGCCGTCGTCTCATATCTTCGCAGTGGGCGGCAGGGCCGACAGCCAGCCGCTGTTTCCAGACGATCCAACCTTGCCGGCAAACCGTCGCGTCACCATCACATTGATGCGCGAAAATCCGCCGTTGCCGCCTGATCTGAAGCCGTAGCTGCCGGATTACCATAATACCGCTTGATCGCTGTGTCCTCTTTGTCCCAGTCGCACTGCGCCGGCGGTGCTATGCTTCACCAATTGATTGACACGCGACGCGGAAGCGCCGATAGCCGCGCGGATCAATTCTACCGTGAGAGCGTTTCTTCTCCGCCATGACCGTCAGCGTCACATCTACCGAAGCACATGAGGGGCAAGCCACCTCAGGCTTTTGGGCCCTGACGCTGGGCAGCATCGGCGTCGTCTTCGGCGATATCGGCACCTCGCCACTGTATGCGTTTCGCGAAGCCGCCTCGCACGCCGCGGAGGGCCAGCCGGTCTCGCGGATCATCGTGCTCGGTGTGCTCTCGCTGATCCTGTGGTCGCTCTTCATCGTCGTTACCGCCAAATACGTGCTGCTGCTGCTGCGCGCCGACAACAACGGCGAGGGCGGCACGCTCTCCCTGATGGCGCTGGGCCAACGGGCGCTGGGCCGCCGCAGCTGGTTGTTGCTGGCGCTCGGCGTCGTCGGCGCCTCGATGTTCATCGGCGATTCCATGATCACGCCGGCGATTTCGGTGTTGTCGGCGGTCGAAGGTCTCAAGCTCGTCACACCCGCGCTCGGGCCCTATGTCGT
This sequence comes from Bradyrhizobium sp., assembly GCA_036565985.1. GTDB lineage: Bacteria > Pseudomonadota > Alphaproteobacteria > Rhizobiales > Xanthobacteraceae > Bradyrhizobium. Next base: position 3,999 of record DATCXE010000555.1, on the reverse strand, counting down.
TCCGCTGACGATCTTCATTCTCGTCGTGCTGTTCTCGGTGCAGAGCAGCGGCACCGCGCGCGTCGCCTCGCTGTTCGGCCCGGTCATGGTGGTCTGGTTCGCGACGCTCATGGTGATGGGCCTGGTGCACATTCGCGACGATCCCACCGTGCTATACGCGATCAATCCCTATTACGCGATCCAGTTCATGCTTTCGCACGGTGTCATCGGCCTGGTGACGATGGGCCTGGTGTTCCTGGCTGTGACCGGCGGCGAGGCGCTCTATGCGGACCTCGGCCATTTCGGACGCAAACCGATCCAGACCGGATGGTTCTATTTCGTGTTGCCGTCGCTGCTGATCAATTACTTCGGGCAGGGCGCGCTGGTGCTCTCCGATCCGGCGGCGATCGAGAATTCGTTCTACCGGATGGTTCCGGAAATCCTGGTGCTGCCGCTGGTGGTGCTGGCAACCGCGGCGACGGTCATTGCGAGCCAGGCGGTGATAACGGGCGCCTATTCGCTGATCCGTCAGGCGGTGCAACTCGGCCTGTTGCCGCGCTTCGAGGTTCGCTACACGTCGGAGACTCATGCGGGCCAGATCTACCTGCCGCGTGTCAACCGGCTGCTGCTGATCGGTGTCGTGCTGCTGGTGCTTCTGTTCCGTACCTCGAGCGGTCTGGCTTCGGCCTATGGCATCGCGGTTTCCACCACCATGGTGGTCGACGGCATCATGGGTTTTGTCGTGATCTGGAAATTGTGGAACTGGCGCGCTGCGACCGCGGCGGCCTTGATCCTGCCCTTCGTCGTCGTCGACATGAGCTTCTTTGCCGCGAACCTGCTCAAGCTGCTGGATGGCGCCTGGGTGCCGTTACTGTTCGGCATTATCGTGGCGGTGATGATCTGGACCTGGCGGCGCGGCGCGGCGATCCTGGTCGCGAAGACGCGTCGTATCGAGGTGCCGCTGACCGATCTGGTCAAGAGTCTCGAAAAGCGTCCGCCCCACATCGTCAAGGGCACGGCGGTGTTCCTGACCTCCGATCCGGCCTTCGTGCCGACCGCGCTGATGCATAACCTGAAGCACAACAAGGTGCTTCACGAGCACAATGTGATCCTGACCATCGAAACCGCGCAGACGCCGCGCGTCGATCCGGCCGAACGCGTCAGGATGGAAACCATCAGCGAGAAATTCTCCACCGTGCGGCTGCGGTTCGGCTTCATGGAATCGCCGAACGTGCCCAAGGCGCTGGTGATCGCGCGCAAGCTCGGCTGGCAGTTCGACATCATGGCGACGTCGTTCTTCGTCTCGCGCCGCTCGCTCAAGCCCTCGGCGCAGTCGGGCATGCCGCTGTGGCAGGACCACCTGTTCATCGCGATGAGCCGGTCGGCGAACGATGCCACCGACTACTTCCAGATCCCCACCGGTCGGGTGGTGGAAGTCGGAACCCAGGTAACCATCTAGGTAACCATCTAGATAACTGTTTGATATCAATATAAAATATGGCGCTCTCGTTTCCTGTCATCCATGCGGGCGGCGCATACCGGAGGCCTGAATTCCGGCTAACCCGTGCATGCGCGCCGGGAGTATACGGGGCGCCTTTCTGCATTGTGCAATGCGGCAAAAGACCGAGGCCCCTTCGATGTCAGTCCAGTTTGCGGTCACCGCGGCGGAAACGCCCGCGGCCGACGGGCATGGCGATACGCATTCCACCGCCACCTTCAAGGCCCTGATGCTCGGCAGCATCGGCGTCGTCTACGGCGACATCGGCACCAGCCCGCTCTACGCGCTGCGCGAAGCGGTGGTTGCCGCGAGCGGCGTTGCGGGCGCTGCGACGCCGCAGGCGGTGCTCGGCGTTCTCTCGCTGATCCTGTGGGCGCTGATCATCGTGGTGACGCTCAAATATGTCGTGATCCTGCTGCGCGCCGACAATAACGGCGAGGGCGGCACGCTGGCGCTGATGGCGCTGGCGCAACGCGCGGTGAGCAAGGGCGGCGGCACGATCGTGCTGCTCGGTATCATCTCCGGCGCGCTGTTTTACGGCGACGCGGTGATCACGCCGGCGCTTTCGGTGCTGTCGGCGATCGAAGGCATCAAGCTCGTCACGATGACGTTCGAGCATTACGTCGTGCCGCTGACGGTCCTCATTCTGGTGGCGCTGTTCGCCGTGCAATCCCGTGGCACGGCCCGCGTTGCGGCGTTGTTCGGACCGATCATGTGTATCTGGTTTGCGGTCATCGCGATCGCGGCCGTGCCGCAGATCGTCCGGCATCCCCAGGTGCTGCTGGCGCTCAATCCGCTCCATGCCGTTTCCTTCATGATCCATCACGGCATGGTCGGCTTCGTGACGCTTGGCGCGGTGTTTCTGGCGGTGACCGGTGCGGAAGCGCTCTATGCGGACCTCGGCCATTTCGGCAAGCGCCCGATCCGCACCGCGTGGCTCTCCGTCGTGCTGCCGTCGCTGGCGCTGAATTATCTGGGGCAGGGCGCGCTTGTCATGGCCGAACCCGGGGCGATAGAGAACCCGTTCTTCCTGATGTTTCCGGACTGGGCGCTGATCCCGATGGTCGCGCTCGCAACCGCGGCTACCGTGATTGCCAGCCAGGCGGTCATCACCGGCGCCTACTCGCTGACGCGCCAGGCAATCCAGCTCGGGCTGCTGCCGCGATTTGAGATCCGTCATACCTCGGAAGCGCATTCCGGCCAGATCTACATTCCCCGGATCAACCTGCTGCTGTTCCTCGCCGTGATCCTGCTGGTGGTGCTGTTCCGCTCGTCGAGTGCGCTGGCGTCCGCCTATGGCATCTCCGTCACCGGGACCATGGTGGTCACGGCGATGATGGGATTTGTCGTGATCTGGCGGGTCTGGAATTGGTCGCCCTTCGCAGCCGCTGCGCTGATCGCGCCGTTTTTGTTGCTCGACCTCACCTTCCTCGCGGCCAACCTCTTGAAGGTGTTCGAGGGCGGCTGGGTGCCGCTGGCGCTCGGCGGCGTCGTGATTGTGCTGATGTGCACGTGGCGCCGCGGCAGCCGGCTGCTGTTCGAGAAATCGCGCAAGCTCGAATTCCCGCTGGTGGAACTGGTGGCGATGCTGGAGAAGCGTCCGCCTCAGCGCGTCCCCGGCACCGCGGTGTTTTTGACCAGTGATCCCGAATGCGCGCCGACAGCGCTGATGCACAGCCTGAAGCATTACAAGGTGCTGCATGAGAAGAACGTCATTCTCACCATCGAATCCGCGCCGACGCCGCGGATCGATCCGGCGGAACGGGTGCGCATGGAGCAGCTCAGCGAGACCTTCGCGCGCGTGACGCTGCGCTTCGGCTTCATGGAGACGCCCAACGTGCCGAAGACGCTGGCGATCGCGCGCAAGCTCGGCTGGCACTTCGACATCATGGCGACGTCGTTCTTCCTGTCGCGCCGCTCGCTGAAGCCCGCCGCGCACTCGGGCATGCCGCGCTGGCAGGACCTGCTGTTCATCCGCCTCAGCCGCTCCGCCAATGACGCCACCGACTATTTCCAGATCCCGACCGGGAGGGTGGTCGAGGTGGGAACGCAGGTGACGATCTAGCGTGATCCACAAAGACCGATGTCCGGCCTGCGGTGTAATACGGACTCAAGCCGGACATCCCGCTGCGCCCGAGATCAACGCCTGGGTAGCGACGCCATCACCTCGCCCGCGTCCGCGTCCTCCAGGCAAGGCGTGACGGTCAACGGGAGCAGGTCAGACCATTGGGCGACCCAACGATACATGGCCTTTGGGTCATTCGATTCAGAGATCGCGAATCCCTGACCGTTCATGCCATGCCAGCGTCCCAGCATCTTGACGCCCTCGGGCGGTGCGCCACCGGTCTCCAGGAAGCGTGCGACGGCTGCATTGAAAGTGCCTTGAGGCACAGTCCAGCTGATTATGAACTTCATGCCGGTCTCCCATATTTGCAATTGATGAGTGAATATCGCGAGCATCGCCGCTCGCGTACGATCGCGCGCAAATCACAGGATTGGCGGCGGAGTTTTCAACCGCCGCC
>DATCXE010000532.1:0-10813 GCA_036565985.1 Bradyrhizobium sp. | reverse complement strand
GAGGTCGCCGCCGCGAGCGCCGCCGCCGATTCACCGGCGAGCCGCGCGAGGTTGTGCTGCACCGCCTGGAACTTGGAGATCTTCTTCTCGAAGGCGACGCGCTCGTTGGAATAGCGGACGGAAATTTCCAGCATCGATTCCAGCGCGCCCGCGATCTGCAGGGACCGTGCCACGCCGCCCATCAGCATCAATTGCGTCTGGTCGAAGCCTTTCGGCGCCGGCTTGATCGTCACCGGCTGCACCTTGTCGAGCGTCACGGTATCGGAATTGTCGCCGCCGAGATTGATCCCGCTCTCGATCCGGCATTTTGCGGCATCGACCAGCGCGATCGAGAGAGCGCCCTTTGCGTCGCCTGCGAGCACGGCGATGTGCTTTGCGGATTTCGCAAACGGCACGCCGCGGGCCTTGCCCGACAGGGCGCCGTCGGCATCAATGCTAATCCGGTCTTTCGGACTTGCGGGCGCGACGGTCATTTCGCCGTCGGGCGAAGAGATCTTTGCCTGCGCCAGGAGCCATCCCGCCAGCATGGTTTCGGCGAGCGGTACGGCGATGGCGAAGCGCCCGGCGGCGCCGAGCACGCTGAAACCTTCGGCAAGAGAAGCGCCCGAACCGCCGCAATCCTCCGGCACCCAGGACAGCGGCAGGCCGGCCTCGGTCAGCGCCTGCCAGAGCGGCGCTTTCCACGCGCCCTTCTTGTCGTTGTTGATGGTCTGGGCGTCGGCGAGATCGGCGAAGATCTTCTCCGCGGTCTCGGCAACAATATTCTCACTCTCCGCCACGGCGTTCCCCGAAATTGATTGGCATCGGCCCGGCCCTGGCGCCTGGGCCATGGTCTCGGGTGCGGTCTTTTCTTGCGCTTTATGATGGGCAAAAGCCATAGCCCTGACAAGCGCTGTCCGCAGGGCCGCCTGCGGCGTTGGCATGAAGGTCATCAGGCAAAGAATAAATTCCGCGCAACGGATTTGGCGGATTTGCGCGCATCCGGCCGCGCGATATGGTAAGGGCGTCGACTGGCCTTTCGGGCGGTTGCAAGCCCGGCTCAAAATCAACAAGAGGAAATGCGGATGTCGAAGGATGGTTTGTGCGCGATCGTAACCGGTTCTGCCTCCGGCCTCGGAGCGGCCACCGCGGCCATTCTGGCAAAGGGCGGCGCGCGCATCGTCGTCAACTATTCCAACAGCAAGGCGGAAGCCGAGGCGACCGCCGATCTCTGCCGCAGCGCCGGCGCCGAAGTCGTGGTGGTGCAGGGCGACGTCTCGCGCGATGAGGACTGCAAGAAGATCGCGGCTGCCGCGGCGGCATGGGGCCGTCTCGACATTCTCGTCAACAATGCCGGCACCACCAAGCACGTGCCGCACCACGATCTCGACGGACTTTCGGCCGAGGATTTCCAGCGCATCTATGCCGTCAACACCATCGGTCCGTTCCAGATGATCCGCGCGGCGCGCGCGCAGCTCGAAGCGGGCGCGAAGGCGTCCGGCGTGCCGTCTGCGGTGGTGAACGTGTCGTCGGTTGCGGGCATCTCGGGCGGCGGCTCTTCGGTTGCCTATGCCGCGAGCAAGGGCGCGCTCAACACCATGACACAGTCGCTGGCGCGCGCGCTGGCGCCCTTGATCCGCGTCAACACGGTTTGTCCCGGCTATATCGATACGCCCTGGTTCACCAAGGGGCGCGGCGAGGCCGGCGCCAAGGCGGTGCGGGATGCGGTGGTGGCCAAGGTGCCGCTGAAGGTCGCCTCAACGGCGGACGACATCGCGCAACTGGTGTGCTTCCTTGCCTCGCCGGCATCGAGCAACATGACCGGCGAGTTCGTGCGCATGGATGCGGGGATGCATCTGGTGCTGTGATCGCTGAAGGTCGTCATTCCGGGGCGATGCGAAGCATCGAACCGGGAATCGCGAGATTCCGGGTTCGCTTCGCGCCCCGGAATGACGGCTCATAATCGTCACTTGCCGCCCGGATCGGAAATCACTCCCCGCGCCACCAGCCGGTTCCAGATGAACAGCACCACTAGCGCGCCGACGGTGGCGGTGATGAAGCCGGCGCCCTGATCGGGGCTGTAGTGGCCGATCGCCTGGCCGATCCAGGTGGCCAGAAACGCGCCGGCGATGCCTAGCACGGTGGTCAGGATGAAGCCGCTGGGATTGTTCGGGCCCGGCGAAAGCATGCGCGCGATGATGCCGGCAACGAAGCCGACCACGATGATCCAGATAATGCCGCTCATGGCTGTTCCTTTTCCAATGCGTCGATGGTGATGCAGCGCACCGCGCCGGAGTTTCGGTTCTGATTGAACAGAACCGAAACTCCAGATTCCTGGTTTGGCGCGTTTTCTTCACGCGAACGGGTATCCACTTCGCTCGAAAGCGCGCTGGAGCAGCGTCAGACCCAGCGCGACATCTGGTTCTCGTCCGGCAGTTGCCCGTCCGGCGTCAACTGGTTGACGATGTCGGGCAGGTGCTGGCTGAGGCCTTGCAGCAATTCGTCGCGCGACAGGCCGCTCTGGGAAGTGAGCGCTTCAATCTGGTCGGCGCCGAGCGCGCTGCCGAGATCGCCGGGCGAGATCTGCTTGTTGGGACCGCTGCCGACCCAGGAGTCGGCCTGATCGCCCAGCCCGTTCTGCTGGAATTGCTTCATGAGGTCGCCGAGCCCGCCGCTCAGGATGCTGCCGGCCGCGCCGCCTGCGAGAAGTCCGCCCAATCCGCCCTTGACCAGGTCACTGAGACCGCCGCCCGCGCCGCCGCCGGGCAGGCTCGCGGTCACGTTGCCCGGCAATTTTGGAGGCGCCTGCGTCGGCGTCGCATCGGGCTGGCCGCCGCCGAAATGCTTCATCGCCTTCCAGGCCAGCAGCGCCAGGATCGCCATGGTCATCGGCGACATCCCGCCGCTGTCTTCCTTTGCGCTGGGGGTGCTCGGGCCGCGCGGGCCGTTCTGCATGCCGTTGAGTATGTCGAGTAAACCCATGCTCGTCTCCTCCGCGTGGCGCCCCGCGGGAAACATAACGGTGGCCCGTGACGGTTACAAGTCGCGGTGGCGCGGCATCGGCCGGCCGTTCGATAGGCACCGGCCCGTGGTTCTGCTATCGAAGCCGGATACAACGCGGCGAGCAGCAAATGAATGCGGGCCGGACGATCGCAATCGCAGGGGCGGGCAGTATCGGCTGCTTCGTCGGCGGTATGCTCGTGGCGGGCGGCCGGCGCGTCGCGCTGCTGGCGCGTTCGCGCGTCATCGGCGAAATCGAGGCGAACGGCCTGCGGCCGACCAGCTTTGAGGGTTTTGACCGAACCATCGCTGCGAACCAGTTCGCGCTGTCGGAGCATCCTTCGATTGTCAACGATGCCGCCGTGATACTGGTAACGGTCAAGAGCGCGGACACCGCCGCGATGGGCGAAATTATCGCGCGGCACGCTCCGCCCGATTGTGTGGTCGTCAGCCTGCAGAACGGCGTCGGCAACACGGCCGTGCTGCGCAACCGCTTGCCGGGGCGGCGCGTGCTTGGCGGCATGGTGCCGTTCAACGTGATCGCGCTTGGCAACGGACGGTTTCATCGCGCCACCTCCGGCGACATCGTCATCGAGCAGGATGAGGCGCGCACCGCCGAAAGCCTCTCGGTGCCGGGCCTGAACATGCGCGCGACCGGCAACATCGACGGCGTGCAATGGGGCAAGCTGCTGCTCAATCTCAACAACGCGCTCAACGCGCTGGCCGACCTGCCGCTGCGCCGGCAACTGGCGCAGCGGCCATGGCGGACCCTGTTCGCGGACCAGGTGGCGGAAGGCCTGGCGGCAATCCGTGCCGAAGGCATCAAGCCGGTCTCGCCGACGCCTGTTCCGCTGGGCTGGATGCCAACGCTCTTGCGCCTGCCGGACCCGATCTTCGAGGCGCTGCTGGGGCGGACGATGAAGATCGATCCGGAAGCGCGCTCGTCGATGTGGGAGGATTTGCAGCGCGGCCGCCGCACCGAGATCGACTATCTGCAGGGCGTCATCACCGAAATCGCCGCGCGGCGCGGACTGGATGCGCCGCTGTCGCGCCGGATTGTGGGACTGATCCGGCAAGCCGAAACCGACGGCAAGGGTTCGCCCGGCTTGACGCCCCAGCAGATTCGCGACGCCAGATGATCTGGCCATGCCTTGAAGGGCACGGATGCGGTGCGTATCTCGTCTTGATACAGCCGATGGGAGAAGCGGCATGAAACGAACTGGTCTCGCGCCCCTCGCAATTTCAGCGCTTGCCGGCTGGCTGTCGCTGGCTCCCGCCCACGCCGCTCCGCCGACGGTGATTCCCTCGCCGGGCTACGATGCGCGATTGCAGGAGCAGCGCGCCGCGGCGCGGGCTTCGCCGGCCGCGCCAATCGCCAAACCGGCCGCGCCGCATCGCGCCAAGAAGACGCGCGCATATTGATGCCGTCGTCCCTGCGAACGTGTTCGCAGGGATGACGGAAGCATCTAGCTTCTCTTCTGCCTGGCCGGCGGCTGCTGCTGTGGGTTAAACAGTCGCTTCAGTTCGTTGATGCTCTCGGAGAGCCGCGGCCATTCGCATGAGAATTGGTTCTTCGCGCACTGCGCCGCCCTGATGCGCGCGGCTTGCTTGACCGGGCTCGCTACCGGCACAGGCACCTTTTCGGTCTCGGGCAGCGAAGATTCGGTGCGCAGCGAGACCTGCTGCACCTCCGCTTGCGGAGCCGCCGGCGGCTCTGGTTGCTGCTTGGCCATCTGCGCTGCGGCGATGGTGTTGCGACGTTCGCGCTCGAGATAGGCGGTATACTGCTCGTCGATTTTCTTCTGCTCTTCCGCCGTCGGGTTCGGACCCGCGATGTCGAAGGTCCGGTCCTGCATGAAATCGTAATAGGTGTAGCCGCCACCGGGCTTGCGGCGGCCGGCGAATTTCTGATTGCACTCGGCGAGCGCGGCCGTCTTTTCCTCTTTCGTCTTCGCCTTCTCGGCTACGTCGGCACATGACTCGAAATCGACAGGCGAACTACGCCACCACTGCGCATCACTGGACACCGGCGCCAGCACCGCGGCGCTTCCGATAGCAGCAACAACAAACGCAAATGTACGTGAGGCGATCACGAACGACATTCTCCAGCCGAATTCTTGGGAGCTTTAATTGATTCGATTGTCATCATTTTGGCAGCGCTGTCATCCCTTTATTGCACGATTTTCCCGCTGGCGACGAGACCATAACGGGTACATCTGACCGATGGAACACAACGCAGCGTGGTCAAAATTATTCAGGAAATTCAAGGATCAAACTGCGCTGCGCAAACTGAACGGCAGTGATCGAAAATGCGCCATCTGTGGATGAACGGGGAAAAGCTCACCCGATTGTGGCAACAATCAGTCTAATCCCCTGGCGCGGGCCAGCGTGCGCGATGCCGGTTCATGAAAGGCTGCGCGATAGAGCCTTGCAAACTCACCCATGTGATGGAAGCCGTTGGCCCTGGCGCACGATGTCACTGTGATCGTGTCGGACCCTTTCACGAGTTGCGTGCGCGCCGACCAGAGCTGCTTGAGGCGCAGATAGCGATGCAGGCTCATGCCGCGGACGCTCGCGACTGCGGTGCCCAGCGTTCTGACCGAGACGCCGCATTGTTCGGCGAGTTCGGCGCTGTAGATCGGCGAGGCGGCATGATAGGCGACATATTCGTCGATCATGCGCACCAGGCGGCAATAGCTCTTGCTCGAGATCCTGCCCGATATTTCCTCCGTCCTGCTGCGGCGGAACATTTGATCGATGGCGAACAGCAGGGATTCCTGCAGGGCAAGCGAGAAGCCCGGCTCCTTCATCAGGTGCGGCTCGGCCGAAGCGGTTTGCAGGATTCGGGTGACGACCGATCTGGCGGTCGCCAGCGCGCCGGTGTCGGGAGTGAATGCGCAGAGCTGATCGGGCGTCTCGAACCACTCCCGATCCCGCAAGCCCGCCCCGAAGGTGATGATGGCATGCAGCGACCCGCGCGGTTCGTAGAATTGACAATCGACATGGCCGCGCATCGCCAGGAAGGCCGGCCGGTTCACGGACATGCCGTTGGCCGATACCTCGTAATTGTCCTCGAGCTGGAAGATGATGACGCCGTGCGCCACGCGGTAGCTGACGTCGACGATGCGGGCAAAGGAGTTGAGCGCGGTGATCTGGCAGCAAGGCAGTTGCACGGACGCGCGCGCGGTGTGGAAATTGACGAGGTTCAGCGGGACGCTGCGCGCGTCCGCGACGAAGTCGACCGGCCGGAAGGCATCGATATCGGAAAACTGCGCCATCGAAAGCGCAGATGAGGGAACAAGTTTCTCGAGCATCGTGGGGTGACCGGCGTCCGAATCGTCTAGTCCAGTCTAGCCTCGAATGGTCGGGTTAAGTTCGTGTTAAGGCCGTTGGGCGGCCCCTCCGGCTGAAGGCCGGCCAGACCTTGGAACCTATCCAAATCCATTATACCAGCTCCTGCGGAATGCTAATGGTTTTGGAACCGGGAAAGTTCCATTTGGGCAGGCGGGCGTTTCGGCGTGCGGGAACGGGCGGTGTTGCGTCAGGCCGCGCAACGACGGAAGAAAACGATGCTTCGTTCGTCGCAACGACGGTTGCACACACTAACGTGCCGAAGCCACCAGGGGAGGAATAGTCTGCATGAGCATCACCACCGCCATGACGAGCGTGCCAAAGCCCGCGCCCGAACTGATCGAGGCGTTCAGGGACGCCCCGACATGCATCATCAGCGATAACCTGGCGAGGCTTCCGGGGGCGGTCGGCTTGCGGCCTTTCCATCGCGGCGGCCGGCTGGTCGGTACCGCCTTCACCGTGCGCACGCGGCCGGGCGACAACCTGGCTATCCATGCCGCCCTCGAACTGGTCGGGCCGGGCGACGTCATCGTGGTCGATGGCGGCGGCGACGAGACCAGGGCGCTGGTCGGCGAGATCATGAAGAACATCGCCGAGTACAGGGGCGCGGCAGGCTACGTGATCGACGGCGCGATCCGCGACGTCGCAGCGTTCGCGGCGTCGGACTTCCCGTGCTTTGCCCGCGCGGTCATCCATCGCGGCCCGTACAAGAGCGGGCCGGGCGAAATCAACGTGCCGGTTTCCATCGGCGGCTCGGTGATCAGTCCCGGCGACATCGTGGTGGGCGACGAGGACGGCGTGGTGTCGTTTCCGGCCTCGGTCGCGACCAGTTTGCTCGAGGCGGTCCGCGCCCAGGTCGCGCGCGAGGAGCAGACGCTCATCTCGATTCGGGAAGGCCGCTACAAGGGCAGCTACGGCAAGTCTTGATGGTCGAGTCCTGGTGGGGCTTGATTGGCGCGCCATGCGCGTGGAGAAGGAATGATGAGTCAGAAGAGTGAGTTTCATAATCTGGACAATCCGGACGACGGCCTGTTTCGCGATCTCGCGGCCGGCGTCACGACGCGCATTTTCTCCGGAGAGCAGGCGATGTTGTCGGTGGTGACGCTGGCGCCGCATGCGCAGGGCACCCTGCATCATCACCCCGAGGAGCAATGGGGTGTGCTGCTCGATGGCTCGGCGATCCGGGTTCAGGGCGGCGAGGAAATTCCGGTCAAAAAGGGGGATTTCTGGCGCACGCCGGGTAACGTCCCGCACACCATGCGGGCTGGACCGGAGGGGGCCCGGGTGCTCGACATCTTCAGTCCGCCACGGCCCGAGTACAGGAAGGCCGGATCGGGCTTCGGTAATTAGTAAGAGTTTGCGACTAAAAAACAAGAAACGACAATATCAACCGGGAGGAGACCTTTGTGAGGATTACGAGACGTAAGTTGCTTGCGGCGTCGGCCGCGTTCGCGGTCGCGCCGGCGTTGGCCCAGCCGGCCAAGAACATGACGCTGGTGGTGCCGTTCCCGCCCGGAGGATCCACCGACGCGATGGCGCGGTTGCTGCAGTCGCACCTGCAGACGAAACTCGGCCGCACCGTGCTGGTGGAAAACAAGTCCGGCGCGGCCGGCTCGCTCGGCGCCGCGCAGGTTGCCAAGAGCGCGCCCGACGGCACGACGTTCCTCGTGACCTTCGACTCGCACGCGGTGATTCCCTCCATTCTCGAAAAGCCGGGGCTGGACGTCGAGAAGGATCTGATGCCGGTGTTCCTCGTCGGCACCGCGCCTTACGTTGTCGCCGCCAACGCCGAGCGGCCGTACAAGACCTTTGCCGACGTGATCGCAGCCTGCAAGGCAAACCCCGGCGCGGTGAAATACGCCTCCGTCGGTATCGGCACGCTCGGCCATCTTGCGATGACGGTGCTCGGCAAGAAGGCCGGCGTCGAGATCACGCATGTGCCTTATCGCGGCGGTGGTCCCGCCATGAACGACGTGCTCGGCGGCCATGTCGATCTGATCATCGGATCGGCAGCGCTGGTGACGGCGCAACTCGGCACCAACATGCTGCGTCCGATCCTGCAAATGGGGCGCGAGCGGCTGCCCGTCCTCAAGGATACGCAAACCGCGATCGAAGCCGGTTACCCCGATTTCGAGACGTTGGCCTGGTGGGGCATCTTTGCCCCGAAGGACACCCCGGCCGATGTCATCGCCAGCATGGGAACATCAGTGAAGGAGATCCTGAGCGAGCCCTCCGTGGCGGCTTCCCTGCGCGAGACGCAGCAGATGTCGCTGCTGCTCGCCGACGCCAAGGATTTCCAGACGTTCTTCGCCAAGCAGGTGAGCACCTGGGGCCAGGTCGTGCGCGAGAACAACATCAAGGCGTAGCGGCGGCCCCCGGGTTTCCCGGCCTGATCGGACGACTAGTTCCAACCGCCCCCGCGCGTCCGTGATGGGCTGTGATGAAACGATCTGGAACGACGGCTGCAGGTCGCGTTCAATGCCGATGCGATGCGCATACATTGCGCTCGCGTACTGAAATCGCATCGACCCGGGCCGATCGATCCTGCGCGACGAAGGCAATAGTAATCGGTGCGGGCATCCGCCGGCACCGGTTGCAATGCAACGATCGCTGCGAATGCACCGATGACGAAAAGACAGGCTTTCATATCCGGGGAATCCTTCAGCAACCCTGGTCCGTAATTCCAGGGCGGGCGTGTGTGGGCGCCCTTTGGAACTATCACATCCTGCGCCGGCAGGTAGCGGCGGAGGCACGATTTCCGGCATTTCGGATACTGGCGATCATCCCGCGGCTCTGCTATGGACGGACGAGACCCGCCCTTGCCGGCGCGGGTCCGCGGTCCCGTAGCTCAGCCGGATAGAGCGACGGTTTCCTAAACCGTAGGTCGCATGTTCGAGTCATGCCGGGATCGCCAGCTTTCCAGAACCGCCGCTCAGGCGCCCTTGTGCAGTAACGTCCTGAAATCCGCGCGTGCTCGTTGCGCTTCGCGCCGGGCGGTTTCGGAGGCATCGCCGAGGCCGAAGTAGCCGTGGATCAGGCCCAGGCCGTCATGATAGCTGGTCGGAACACCGGCCGCTTTCAGGGCTTCCGCATACGCCTTGCCCTCGTCGCGCAGCGGATCGAACCAGGCCGTGGTGACCACTGCCGGCGCGAGACCGGCGAGGTTTTTGGCGCGCAGCGGCGATACGCGCCAGTCGGCGCCGTGAGCGGTATCGGCGAGATAATGGCCGCAAAACCATTCCATCACGGCACGCGACAGAAAATAGCCTTCGGCATTTTCGGCGCGCGAGGGGAAGCGCGCGTTTTCCCTTGCGTCCGCGAAATTGCCGAACACGTCGGTGACGGGATAGACCAGCAACTGCGCCGACAACTTGATGCCGGCGTCGCGGCAGGCGATGGCGGTCGTGGCCGCCAGATTGCCGCCCGCGCTGTCGCCGGCGACGCCGATGCGCGCGGCATCGCCGCCGAATTCGGCGATGCGTGCGACCACGTCCTTGACGGCGGCGAAGGCATCTTCGAAGGCGCCGGGAAAGCGGACCTCGGGCGGGCGGCGATAATCGACCGAGACGACAACGGCGCCGGTCTCGATGGCGAGCAGGCGCGCCTGGCGGTCATGGGTGTCGAGGTCGCCGGCAACCCAGCCGCCGCCATGGAAAAACACCACGGTTGGCGATGTCCCGTTGCTGTTCCGATAGACGCGCGCCGCGAGGAAACCGGCGGCGCCCTTCACCCTGGTGTCTTCCGCGCTCATCACCGCTGGCGGTGGCACGGCCGCGCGTGACGCCGCCAGCGCGCTGAGCGCGTCGCGGGCGCTTTGCGGCGTCATGTTGTCGGGATCGCGCAGCGGCAGCAGCGGAATGATCTGGGCGATGACGGGATCGAGCGGTGTGGTCATGGGTTTCCCTTGATTGACAATGATTTCCTCAGGCGCGCAGTGCGCCTTGATAGAATAGCCTTGATAGCAAGACCGCCTTCACACGACAGGCACGCGCCGTGCGGCGACGGCGGCGGGCGAGATCACCTCGATGTCGAGCGGCACGCGCCATCGCTCGGTGAGCCGCACGCGCGGGGCTTCGTTGCCGATATCGGCGCCATCAATCACAAAGCCCTCGAAGCCGTTGCTCATGACCTCGTTGCATTTCTGAACATAGACAGGGAAGCCGCCGATATAGGGCATGAACACGCGCGGGCGTCCCGGGATGTTGGCGCCGACATACCAGGAACTGCAGGTCGAGCGCAGCGAGATCTTCGAGACGTCGTTGACGTGCTCGACCCATTCGTCCTCGTCCGCCTGCACCGGTTCGATGGTCGCAGCCCCGATATCGCGCATGTGCGCCATGCAGTCGGCCATCCAGTCGACATGCTGCTCGATAGCCTGGATCATGCTCGCCAGCACCGACGGACTGCCCGGCCCGGTGATGGTGAAGAGATTGGGAAAGCCGGCCGTCGCCACGCCGAGATAGGCGCGTGGACCGGCCCGCCA